>VSOB01000036.1 GCA_009774625.1 Lachnospiraceae bacterium | reverse complement strand
CCTGCTTCGCTGGTCCTTCCTTCTTTACTGCTTCTTTTTCTTCTTACTTGGTTTCTGTTCTCTGAATCTTCTTTCTTCCTTAGAATCTTCAGGGTCGCATTGCTGTTTATTTGTCAAGGTTCTGTATTTCCTGTCGTTTGCTGTCGAACTGTGTTCCTCAGCAACGAATCAAAGTATAGCATTGTTTTAAAAGAATGTCAACCATTTTTTCTAAATTTTTTTAATTTTTTACACACCATCCAGAATTTGGCTTTTTCCCTGATTTTCAGTGGGTTTTATTGACCGCTTTTTTTCTTTTTCCACAGTTTGGTGCACTACTCCAGTAAAGTTGTCACTGAATCAGACTCATTTTTCAGGGACAGTGAAATGGTGCTGACTCCACCTGCCTCCGCCTCTGTTACCTCCCGTGTCAGAACCAGTGTCACACTGGTACCTGCAGGCACCACTTCTTTGTAAGAAGCCAGATCATCCAACAGCAACGTGGACAATGCATTGCTCATTTCCCCGTCGTTCACGGAAATCCTGAACCTGATGTTACGATCTAACGTATTCAGCTCCAGATCTTCTGCTGTCGTATTCTCCGCCACAAACTGAAGTACCAACAGCCGGTTTCCTGCCGTGGCATCCATTGCAAATACCAGTTCTTCACTATCGGCAGGCGGATAGGAATCACAGATACTGTGTCCCACATATTCAATACGGAATCCATCCAGCCCACAGAACTGTGCGATTCCTTCAAAAGCTGCTGCAACGGGTTCTGAGGGGGCGCTCCCCTCCGAAGTACTGTTTTCCTGTCCTTCTTCAGATGTTTCCTCAGTCTCATCTTCCAGTAAAGCCTGAAGCGCCTCTGTATTGGCCCGCAATGTGGCCTCTCTTTCATCAGCAGCCGCAATCTCCGAATCACTTGCCAGTTTCCCCGCATTTTTATCATGTTTGATTAAAATACTGGCTGCATACTCTGCAATCAGTCTGCTCTCCTCTTCTGTCAGATTTGGCATGGCATCAAAAGAATTACCGCACCCTGTCAAAAACAGTCCCACACCTATGATAAAACCGCATAAAATATTGGATTTCTTCATGCTGTACTCCTTATCTGCATGTACTGAAATGCTGTCATTATTATTGTCTGTTCTATTCTATCACCATTCTGCTTCCAGAACAAGTCAATTTGCGGCAAGTTCAAACCAAAACTCCACACCGTTTTCATAATTGATCACACCATACCGCTCATTCATGGCTTCCATGATCGCCTTTACAATGGAAAGCCCCACGCCGCTTCCGCCATATTCCCTGGTCCTTGCCTGATCCACCTTGTAAAACTTTTCCCAGAGATGGGGCACACAGGCTTCCGGAACCGGAGCGCCCGTATTGAACACACTGACCCGCACTTTGTTCCCGGCTTTACACACCTTTATATGAATGATTTTCTCTCCGCTGCAGTAATGCATGGCATTACTGAAATAATTTCGGATCACTTCCTCTGCTTTGTATTCGTCTGCCCAGACGAAGCAGGGTCTTTCAGTATCCAGCTTTACCGAGATCCCGTTTTGTTTCGCCAGAATGTCAGCCGACTGTACAAAGGCCGTCGCCAGCTCCGACAGATCAAAGCGCTCCATTGACGTAACATCATTTCCAAACTCCAACTGATTCAATGTCAGCAGCTTCTGAACGATCTGATTCATTCTGGCAGCCTCATCCACGATAACTTCACAGTAAAATGCCCGGCTCTCCTCATCCTCACACATCCCTTCCTGCAGCCCTTCCGCATAGCCCTGGATCAGTGCAATCGGAGTTTTCAGCTCATGGGACACATTGGAAAGAAACTCTTTGCGCATCTCATCGATCTGTTCTTTTTTTTCCACATCCTTCTGCAGCTCATTGTTTGCTGTTTTCAGCTCGGAAATGGTACGTTCCAGCGTTTTGGAAAGACGGTTTATGTTTTCTCCCAGAACACCGATTTCATTTTGCATACTGCCCTGATATTTTGTATCAAAGTCCAGGCAGGCCATTTTTTCCGAAATACCGGCCAGAGCCAGAATCGGCTTCGTTATCTTTTTGGAAACAAACCAGATCACGACCCCGCCAATCAAAACGGCCATCAGCCCTGTATAGACAAGAAAACGGTTGGCAATCCCCACACTTTCCATAATGCCTTCTTTGGGCGTTCTGATCAAAAACAAATTGCCGGTGTCCAAAAACCCCCACATCTCGATATACTCTGTATGTGTCCTTGGGTCCATCATGCTGCGCAGTACATACTGATCGGTTCTTTCCAGAAGTTTCTCATAATCGGAACGCCGGTTAAAAATATTATCCAGAAGCTGTCGTTTCAGAATATCAAATTCATGCATGGTTGCCAATAACATCTGGGAATCCTCGTCCAGCACCAGCATACTTACATTATATTTTCCGCAAAGTTTCTGCAATTCGATGTCAAAAGCCTCTGTTTCCATGCTTCCCTCCATAAAAGAAGCGTTCATTTTGGCATATACCTGCATCAGTGCCTTCTGTTTCTTATTCATATAGTAAGATTCCAGAAAAGTACTGTTCAGAAACCAGCAGCAGAATATGGTTGCCGCCATCAGCCCGATAAAAATCAGCGGAAACTGTTTTTGGATAGAATGCTTCATACCGGCTCCTTTTGGTGCGTGCCGTTTATTCTCCTTCAAATTTGTAGCCCATTCCCCAAATGGTTTTAATGACATCTCCACGCTCTCCCATCTTGCTGCGCAGTTTTTTTACATGAGTATCTATCGTGCGGGCATCCCCGAAATAATCATAATTCCACACATGATTGAGTATTCTTTCTCTGGAAAGCGCTTCTCCCTTATGTTCCATAAAATATGACAAAAGTTCAAACTCTTTATAGCTCAGATCCACCTCTCTGCCGTCAATGGTCACCAGACGGGCATTTTTATCCAGCATGATACCACCGGAAGCAAGCGATTCCTTCTGATTTGCCTGCCCCATCCGGCGCAGAATAGCCTCCACCCGTGCCACCAGTATTTTAGGGCTGAAAGGCTTGCTGATATATTCGTCCACTCCCAGCTCGAATCCCAGCAGCTCGTCCCGTTCATCGGATTTGGCCGTCAGCATGATAATGGGCACTTTGGAATATGCCCTGATTTCCCTGCAGACCTGCCAGCCATCCGTTTTTGGCATCATTACATCCAGCAGTACCAGCGCAATGTCTTTCTGGGCAAAAAACAGATCCAGCGCCTCGCTTCCGTCCTGAGCCTCAATCACCGCATATCCGCTTTTGGTCAGAAAGTCTTTTACCAGCTTCCGCATCCTGCTTTCATCGTCCACCACCAGTATTTTAAGCTGCTCCATTTTATTCCTCCCTTTGCAGTGCCCGCTCTTTTTCCCGTACAGCGGCCTCTCTTTCTGTTAATTCCTGCTCCCAGCCGGCATACTGGTCTGTCAAAGCCCGTTCATAATTCAGAATATTAGGATTTTTCCCTGTCAGTGTAATGGCAAACATGGCAATTACCAGCAGCACCAGAAAAACATTCAAAATCACCGATTTTCTGAGTTTGGAGCGCAGCGCTCTGTACTGACTGGGCTGTATGCGTACCCTGGCGGTATGGGGTCTGGTTTCCGCCTGTACATCAAAGCTGTACTGCTGATACAGCGGAATGCCTTTCGCACGGCTGGCCATATTCTGTTCCACCAGAAATCCTTTCAGTTTCTGAAGATACTGAAATCCTACCGGTGTCTGGAAGATCCCGTTTTCTATCGCCTTATTATAAATAGACAGAACACTCTCCGGATAGTCATACCGCATCCTTTTCTCCAGATAGGCAATCTTATCCATCTCTGTTTTTGCAAGTTCCGCATCCCGCCCTGTGCTGAACTGAAATCCGCCCACTTCCCATTCTTGTTTCTGTTCCATAAAAACCTCGCAATTTCTTTATGACTTCACAATTGCCACCTGATCCAGTATTTCCGTCAGATAAGCAATGGCCACACCATAATTTGTCATAGGCACTCCCTGTTCTCTGGCACGCCCGATCCTGGCCATTACATACCTGCGGTGGAACATGCACGCCCCGCACTGAATGACCAGATCATATCCTGTCAGATCTTCTGGAAAGTCCAGGCCGCCGACCACATCTATCCGAAGGCCGCCGCCGCATTTCTGCCGAAGCAGACGGGGCAGCTTCACCCTGCCGATGTCCTCATCCAGAGGCGCATGGGTACAGCATTCCGCTATCAGCACACGGGAACGGTCTGTCAAATGACCAATACAGGAAGCACTCTGTATATAATATTCAATGTCTCCCTTATATGCCGCAAACAAAACAGAAAATGAGGTCAGCATACTTTCCGCCGGCTTTTGCTCATACACTTGCCGGAATACCTGCGAATCGGTGACAATCAACTCCGGAGGCTTCTTCAGCCCGGCCAGCGCATCCGGAAAACGCTCCGGGGTCACACAGAGTACAATACAGTTTTTGTCAAGCAGTTCCCGAATGGTCTGTACCTGGGGCAGTATCAGCCTGCCTTTGGGCGCCTGTCTGTCCTGAGGCATTACCAGCAATACGGTATCCCCGCTGTCGGCCAGCGTACCGGTAATGGACACAGGATCATAGGCTTCCGGCAGAGCACGCAAAAGCCGCTCCCTCAATTCTTTCAAACCGGTCCCTGCCGCTGCACTGACCATAACCGGCGCCTCTCCAAAGAGACGCTGTACACATTCGGCGGCCGCCGCCGCATCCTCTTCCAGATCTGCTTTGCTGACTGTCAGAATCACAGGCACCTTATGCTCTTTCCAACAGGCATACCATGCTTTTTCTTCTTCCAGATCTCCCTGCGTACACAAAAGCAGGGCAATGTCCACTCTTTCCGCCGCCTGTCTGGTTTTCTCCACCCTCTGGCTGCCCAGGGCGCCGATGTCGTCAAATCCGGCCGTATCCACCAGAACACAGGGGCCAAGACCCGGAATTTCCATCGGTTTACTGACCGGATCCGTGGTCGTCCCCGCTTCCTGAGAAACAATAGATACCGCCTGCCCTGCCAAAGCATTGAGAAGAGAGGATTTTCCGCTGTTCCGCTTTCCGAAAAAGCCTATATGAATCCGGTTTGCAGATGGTGTTTCCTGTAATGCTGCCATACTCTGTTTCCTTCCTCTTTCTGTGATTTCCATACCTGTCAGTTTCAGAATCTGAAATCCCGCCGGCCTTCTTCAATCTGCCCAATATACTCTGCTGCCCGCTGTCTGACTGTACTGTTTGGAATATTGGCAAGCTCTTTCCCAATCAACGCCTCTCCTCGCTTTCTTGTCTCCTCGGATGCATAATCCACCAGATATTCTTTCAATGTCATCAATGCATTGGGATGGCAACAGTTGGAAATCTGACCTGATTTCAGAAGGGTCATAAAGCGGTCCCCTGTACGTCCTTCCCGATAACATGCCGTACAAAAACTGGGAACATACCCCAGCCGAAGCAGCCAGTCCACCACTTCATCCAGACTCCTTCTGTCACTGACATCAAACTGTGCGGAATTTTCGTCCAACTCTTCTTCTTTTACATAGCCCCCCACACTCGTCCGGGAGCCGCCGCTGATCTGTGAAATTCCCAGCTCCAACACCCGCTCCCTGGAAGCCCTGGACTCTCTAGTGGAAATAATCATTCCCGTATAGGGAACTGCAATGCGGATCAGTGCCACGATTTTCTCAAAGATTTCATCCGATACGGCATTGTCAAAATCCGCTTTGTCAATATCGTCTGCAGGGCATACTCTGGGAACGCTGATGGTATGAGGTCCCACGCCTTTATAAGCCTCCAAATGCTCTGCATGCATCAAAAGGCCGATGAAATCATACCGGTACATTTCCAGGCCAAACAGCACCCCGATGCCCACATCATCTATGCCGCCTTCCATCGCCCGGTCCATTGCCTCAGTATGATAGGCATAATCATGTTTTGGCCCTGTTGGGTGAAGGCGCTCATAATTCTCTTTATGATAGGTTTCCTGAAAAAGAATATATGTCCCGATCCCGACCTCCTTTAATTTTCTGTAATTCTCTACCGTAGTGGCCGCAATGTTCACATTCACCCGCCGGATCGCTCCGTTTTTATGGCGGATACTGTATATAGTCCGGATACTCTCCAGAATATACTCGATAGGATTGTTCGCCGGATCTTCGCCCGATTCAACAGCCAGCCTCTTATGCCCCATATCCTGCAGGGCAATGACCTCCTGCCTGATCTCTTCCTGGGTCAGCTTTTTTCTTCTGATATGCCCGTTATAATGATGATACGGGCAATAGGTACATCCATTGACACAGTAATTGGACAAATACAGAGGCGCAAACATAACAATACGGCTGCCGTACAGCTTGTTTTTAATCTCTCTGGCCAGACTTTTCACTGCCTCATTGACTTCCGGAATCTCACATTCCAGAAGTACCGCCGCTTCCCTGTGGGACAGTCCCCTGCAGTCTGCGGCACGCCCAAGCAGTGAATCGATCAGCTCTCTGTTGTCTTTATTGGCTTTTGCATAGGCTATCGTATCCCAAATCTCCCTGTCATTGATAAATTCCTCCGCTTTCGGAGACATTTTATCATATTTGTACTCCATATCCTGCTACCTCTCTTCCCAGTCCCCTCTTTTAGAGACTATTTCATATCCGATCCGCTTAAGGCGCCTGCGCAGATTTTCTATCCCCTCCGCTGCTTCTTCCCCTGTATGCTTTTTGCCGTCATATATCGCATATTTTTTTCTTACCGAAACCGGCGACAGATTGGGCATAACCACATTGGCGCCGGCCAGTATACCGGCCTCTCTGCCCTCCGGATGAATGGTTCCCAGCGCTGTGGTCGCCGGTAAAAGGACTTGCTTTTCCATAATACGAAGCAGACTTAACAAAAACAGAGTCAGTCTGTAATTCCCCTGCGCCGCTTTCCCCAACGGAGTATCCTTATGGGGGATAAACGGTCCGATACCGATCATATGAGGACCCAGTTCTTTGATCCATGCCATATCCTCTGCCAGTGTTTCCGCACTCTGTCCCGGCGATCCTACCATAAAGCCGCATCCGGTCTGATAACCGATCCCCCGAAGCTGACGCAGACAGTCTTTCCGACGGGCCAAAGACATCTCCTGAGGATGCAGCACAGCATAGTGCGCCTCTTCCCCGGTTTCATGGCGAAGCAGATACCTGTCCGCTCCCGCCTCATACCACCGGCGATAAGACGCCTCTTCCCGTTCCCCCACCGAAAGGGTCAGCGCACAGTCCGGATACTTTTTTTTGATTTGTCGGATCAAAGCCTCCATCCGGTCATCTGTATACCAGAGATCCTCACCGCCCTGAAGGACAAAAGTACGGAATCCCAGTGTATACCCCCTCTCACAGCAGGAAAGGATCTCCTGGGCCGTCAGCCGATAACGCTCTGCTTTTTCATTGTCCCTGCGCAGACCGCAGTAATAACAGTTATTTCTGCAATAACTGGTAAACTCAATCAATCCTCTGATGTAAATCTGATTGCCGAAAAAATATCCGGCAATGGCTCTCGCCTTTTGGGCCGCATATGCCTGATCTTCTTCATCATATTCCGAAAACAGACTGATCCAGGCCTCTCGCTCCAGGTTCCCCGTCTGTTCCAGTTTATCAATCCATCGTTTTTGCTTCATTTTTTCTATAATATACAAGGAGTCGGACACAGCCGACTCCTTTGTATTAAACCAGTTGTCTCATGCTTTCCTGCAAATCTGTTGCAATGTCGGAAATCATATCGTTCTGCGCGGAAATCTCTTCCGCGCTTGCGGCTATGGTCATAATTTTCTCATTAAACTCCCGGACAGTGGTCACGATCTGATTGATGTCATCAATACATTGATTGATTGCCGGAATCAATTCATTTCCGTTTGCGCTGTTCCGTTCAATCAACTGTTTCGTATTGTCCGACAGCGTCCTGACTTCTTCCGCAATCACGGCAAAGCCCCGTCCGGCCTCACCGGCACGGGCCGCCTCTATCGAAGCGTTCAAAGCCAACAGATTGGTCTGAGAAGATACTTCGATGATTTCCTCATTGCTTTCTTTATATTCATCCAGAAACTGGGAGACTTTCCCGATTTCTTCCTTGACGGCCTGACAGTAGCTGTTCAGTCCGCTGACGGCTGTTGCCATTGCCGTGGCCTCATTGGCCGACTGCAGATTGCCTGCTGCCAGGTCTGCCAGAGAAGCCCGCATCTGCTGAAAAGTTTCCAGAATCTTTTTAAACTGAATATCCTTACGTCTCTGTTCTTCTTTTTCTTCTTCGTTTTTCTGAACGATGACTTCCTTTTCCCGCTGTACTTCGTCCTTTACAAAATGGATACAATTGTCTTTTACGTTCACTCCATTGTATATTGCAGTCACCATTTCTTCACAGGTATCATACCCACAGGCCGAACAGTTTATCGTCCTGTCTTCCTTTGTCATCTTATACATGGATTCGTAAATTTTATTTTTTTCTGCCTCAGTGGGCTTGCGGATCACCAGATGCCTGTCCGTATAAGACCGCATAAAGTCCTCCAGCCTCAGCTCCCTGAACCTGGCATAAAAATTGGCAAGACGCTCAGCCGGCGTGATATCTTTTGCCCAGGGACTGCACTCTTTTTTTCTGAATCCGCTTTTCCTGCGGTCTGTCTTATAAGCATTGCGCAGCCGGTTGATTTCAAACAATACATCTTCTGTATTGCGCACCTTTTCTGTGGCCGTCCCGTAGATACAGCCTTTTTCACAGTTCAGCGCATCCACCATAAACGGCAGTTGTTTTTTGCCCTTCACCCGCTCCGCATATTCATGCAGAAACTCATAGGCTCTCTTTTCTCCTTCAATCTGTCGGACCAGATACTCTTTTCCCAGAAAATGCTCTATATTTTCCCGCAGTCCGCCCGGCGTAGGATAAATGGAGCCAAATCCATAGCCGATCTCATCCGACGCTTCCGCACAGCCCTCATAAGCTCTGCCAATGGTTTTCATCAAATGGTCATACGTAACATTATAGGTAACATAGCCATATGTATTCGGATCTGTAATTTCTGTCTTTTTTGCAATGCAGGGACTGATAAATGCCAGCTCATCATCCAGCTTCAGATATTTTTTGATGTAGATTGCCATACACATCATCGGACTGTGTATCGGAACGAGCTTTGGAATCAGCTCAGGAATGTATTTTTCAATATAGCTGACAACAGCAGGACAGGGCTGAGAAATACCCCCGATAAAATTGTGCTCCGTAATGTAACGCAGATACCCCCATGTGGTAATATCAGCTCCAAAGCTGACACTGTAAATATGATTGACGCCTTTCTGTTTCAGATAACCCAATATTCTCCCATACTCCCTGGGATAATTCGCCAGAAATGCCGGCGCAACAATCAGAGAAATCTTTTTCCCCTTTTCCAGGCTGCGGAAAAACGCTTCCGTATCATCGTTATAATCCCTGGCATCATGCCCGCAGGAATCAAAACAACTGCCGCATTGCACACAGGCTTCCTGATCGACTGCAATCTTTGACACATCGCTGTCCATTTCCGCCCGGTTCGCCAGAAGCGCCGGGCAGGCAGAAATGCATTTGTTGCACCCCATGCATTTCTCATTGGTAAAGATAATCGACTGTTCCATTGCCATCCCCTTTTCTTTTGCATAAATATGCCCATATCACACATTTCCTTTATTATACTTTACAAAAGAAAAAATGAAAAGGATTCTCACACAATTTTCCATGAGAATCCTCTTTCCGTTTGTCTTTGTATTATGCAGGGTCTCTCTTTTCCTGCAAATATTCCTTTATCACGTCCGCTGCATCCAATGCGGTCATTTTAGCTTCCGTCAGCACATCATGCAGCGTTTTCAAATCCAGTTCACGTTTCTCTTTATTCAGCTCATCCAACTCACGCTGCTCCGACTTCAGTCTGGTTTTTAAGGATTCTATGATCTTTTCCTTTTCCATAATCTTTTCTTCTATCGTTTTCCGTTGTCCTCTTGCCATAGTTTGTCCCTCCTGAATTTATAAAAGAAATCAGTATAGTATATGGACAAACTTTCCATTATATTCCACTTTTGCAATGATAAATATTTTCGATTCAAGCTCTGCGCCATATGTACGTTTTTATATCCGGTTTTTATCTCCCCATTCACACATTCCGTCCAGAATCGGAATCAAAGATCTTCCGCGCTCTGTAAGGCTGTATTCTACCTTGGGCGGGATCTGAGGATATTCTTTGCGGTGAACCAACTGGTCTGCTTCTAATTCTTTCAAAGTAGCGCTTAATGTCTTATAAGATATCTCACTGATATACTTTTTCATTTCATTGAAACGTACAACGCCAAACTCCATTAAAGTATATAAAACAGTCATTTTATATTTGCCGTTGATCAATGATAATGTATAACTGAAACCTGTTGTTTTCAGACATTCGTCTGCAATGCACCGTTCCTTCATTTTACACTCTCCTTTGAGTAAGTATCCTACTTATGGGTGTGTACTTGATCCTATTTCCATTCTTACTGAAATTATAATATCAAATCCCAATCATAGTATATCTTTTGAATAAGCAGACATCCGTTCTTGCAAAAAACAGGGGATACTCCCGGCAACCGCCTCCGGAAGTATCCCTGAAATGCTCTTCTGTCAGGTGATAAGGAATCCACTCGCTTTGTAAAATCCTCCTTATCACAAGTAATGGAGTAGATGGGAGTCGAACCCATGTCCAAAAGCCTATTCCCTGTCCTTCTACTATCATAGTCAGTTATTTGCATTCCCTTCAGTATCCGGAAACCGACATCCTGATACCGTCAGTAGCTTCATAGTACGCCCATATGCGCAAAGCTTAACATATGTCGTTTCCTACATAGTCGATGCCTGGGTCTTAAAGTGTAGGTGCCCTAAGTCAGACAGCTGCCATCAGGCAGCGTAAGCTAAATTATCGTTAGCGTTTATTTTTAGATTCGTGATTTGACGCATCACCTGCGGATAGCTTCTCCAGCTGCAAAACCCCTGTCGAAACCTTTACTACCCCTGACTGTATTCTTTTTAATGCTCTGTTATTATTATAGGCGCTTCTTTTCTGTCAGTCAACTATAAGTTGCGGATTTTAAACTCTTTTTCCGCTTCCCGTCTCTGATCCTTTTTGGCAATGTCCTGGCGCTTGTCATACAGTTTCTTTCCTTTGGCAAGGCCGATCTCCACTTTGGCAAGGCCATCTCTGAAATACACCTGCAAAGGCACCAGCGTATAGCCCTTTTCGGCTATCCGGCCTTCCATCCTGCGGATTTCCTGCCGGTGCAAAAGCAGTTTTTTCACCCGCAGCGGATCCTTATTAAAAATATTCCCTTTTTCATAGGGACTTATGTGCATACCATACACAAAGACTTCTCCCTGTTCGATCCGCACAAAAGCCTCCTTGACGGAACATTTCCCCATCCGCAGGGATTTTACTTCCGTACCGTGCAGCGCCAGACCCGCTTCATATTTCTCTTCGATAAAATAATCATGATATGCCTTTTTGTTATTGGCAACCAGTTTGAATCCTTCTTTTGCCATTTCTTATGCCTCCTGTGGAATACAGAAATCAATGGTACGGTTTGCCCGATCCGTTCCTTTGACCTGTATAGTCAACCGTTCTCCCAGCTTATAACGTTTTTGTGTGGCTTCCCCCACCATCTCATAGTGAGCTTCATCATAATAAAAGAAATCGCCGGGCAGATCAGCAGCCCTCACCATGCCTTCTATGGTATTTTCCAGCTCCACATAAATACCCCAGCCCGTAATGCCGGAAATCACCCCTTCAAAAATCTCTCCGATATGAGACTCCATAAACTGTACTTTTTTCAGCTTTTCCGTCTCCCGCTCCGCTTCGTCCGCCCGCCGTTCCATCTGGGAGGAATGCTTTGCCACTTCCGGAAGTATGGCAGCATAATGGTCGATCCGCTCCTGTCCCAGCCTGCCCCGGAGCTGCTCTTTGATAATACGGTGAATCTGCAGATCCGGATATCTCCGGATAGGAGAAGTAAAATGACAATAATGGGGGCTGGCCAATCCGAAATGTCCTGTATTTTCTGTGGTATACCTGGCCTGCTTCATACTTCGCAGCGCCAGTCGGCTGATCAGCGCCTCTTCCGGCGTGTCCATAATCCTGCCCAGGAGCTTTTGCAATTCCTTGGGATGGATCTCATCCTGTGTCATCTTAATGGAATAGCCAAAGTTACGGATAAAAGCCGACAATGTTTCAATCTTTTCCGGATCCGGGTTGTCATGAGTCCTGTAAACAAAGGGAAGCTCCTGCCAGTAAAAATGCTGCGCCACTGTCTCATTGGCAATCAGCATAAAATCCTCTATCAGCTTTGTGGCCGTATTTCTTTCGTAGGGCCTGATTTCCAGCGGCTCTCCTTGCGGTGACAAAAGAATTTTGGTTTCCGGAAAATCAAAATCAATCGAACCTCTCTGTTTTCTCTTCTGTCTCAGTATGGCAGACAGCGCTGCCATTTGTATCAGCATAGGAACCAGCTCCCGGTATGACTCCAGAAGGGCTTTGTCCTGGTCCTCCAGTATTTTCTTTACCTGTGTATAAGACATACGCCGGTTTACATGAATCACCGTTTCTGCGATCTGATAATCCAACATAGTCCCCGTTTCATCTATTTTCATCAGACAGCTCAGCGCCAGCCTGTCCTCACCCGCATTCAGGGAACAGATACCGTTGGAAAGTGCCTGTGGCAGCATAGGGATCACCCGGTCCACCAGATAGACACTGGTTCCCCGTTTCCTTGCCTCCCTGTCCAACGCGGAATTTTCCTGTACATAATTGGTCACATCCGCTATGTGCACACCCAGACAGTATCGATTGCCATCCATAGAAAGGCTCACTGCGTCATCCAGATCTTTGGCATCTTCTCCGTCAATGGTAATCATATCCACATGCCGCAGGTCCAGTCTGCCTGCCATATCAGCCTCCGATACCGGACGGCTGACACGCTCTGCCTGATTCATCACCCGTTCCGGAAATTCCATCGGCAGATCATACCCTTTTACGATAGACAGAATATCCACCCCAGGCTCCCAGGCATGCCCCAGTATTTCCGTCACAATCCCTTCCGGACTCTTTTCTCCTTCGCCGTAGTCCGTGATCTCCACTACCACCTTATGTCCGTCCACAGCCCCCTTAGAACGCTCCCTGGGCACAAAAATATCCGCTCTGATTCTGACATCATCCGGCAGAACAAAACCAAAGGTGCCATTGTTCTGGAATGTACCCACAATCTGGCGCACACTCCGCTCCAGCACTTTGACCACTTCCGCCTCCTGTCGTTTCCCTCTTCTCCCCGGCAGCAGCACAGCCTGCACCGTATCTCCCGGAAAAGCACTGCCGACCCTGGACTCCGGAATAAACAAATCCTCCTCGCGGCCCTCCACTTCCACAAAGCCGAAGCCTTTCTGATTTCCGATAAAGATACCTGTTACATATCGCGCCTCCGGCTTTTTATACCGGCCTCTTTTCGTGATCTCCAGCTTCCCCTCTTCAAGCAGCTCGTCCAGAACCTCTTTCAGCTCTTCCCTGTCCTCTCTGGCCACCTGCAGAAAGACAGCCAGCTCCTTCTCTTTCATAGGCACATAACACTGCTCTTCCATCAACTCACATATTAACTTTTTTCGTGTCTCTTTTTGATTCATATCCTTCACTTTCTATCATCCTGGTCATAATTTCTTATACCGGAAAAAGAATCCTGCCCGCAGGATTCTCCGTCTGCGGCGGGCCGCCCAGGCGACATATTTCCAGACCGCCGCAGTGCAATCCATCCTTTTGTTATACGGGAATATCCCGTACAACAAAAAACACTCTTTTGCAAGAGTGTTTTTCAGTCATTAAAAGAAACGTGTATTCAAAAGCGCCGCAAGTACAAAGAACAACACTGCCAATACCTTTGTCAGCTTAACCAGTGTCCCTTCCATAGAACGTCCTTTGTTCTTGCCCCAATACGTCTCTGCCGCTCCGCTGATAGCGCCCAGCCCTGCGGATTTACCTTCCTGCATCAATACAAGTACTGCCAATATAAGTGAAACAACAATAAACACAATTAAAAGAATGGTCCTCACTGCGCTCATTCTTACACCTCCTAATGTCAAACAAGCATTATCTTATCATATGAAGGAAGGAATTTCAAGTCTTTTTCCAAATATTATCGGTCTTGTCAGTCCTGTGTTTTCTGAAAAGGACCGGTATACCGTGCATCCGCACCGATCTCTTCTTCAATCCGGAGAAGCTGATTGTATTTTGCCACTCTGTCACTCCTGCAGGGTGCACCGGTTTTGATCTGTCCCGCATTCACCGCCACGGCCAGATCCGCAATAAAGGAATCCTCTGTCTCGCCGGAACGATGGGAAATCACAGCCCGGTATGCGTTTTTATGGGCCATTTCAATGGCCTCCATAGCCTCCGATACGGTGCCGATCTGGTTGACTTTCACCAAAATGGCATTGGCCACTCCCAGTTTGATGCCTGCCTCCAGACGCTTGGTGTTGGTGACGAACAGATCATCCCCTACCAACTGCACCTTCGTTCCGATGCGTTTTGTCATCTCCTGCCATCCGTCCCAGTCATCCTCCGCAAGTCCGTCCTCAATGGAAGCAATAGGGAATCTGGCAATCAGATCTTCATAATAGGCGATCATCTCCTGCGTATCCCTCACCACCTCATTGCCCGTCAGCCTGCTCTCTCCGGGGAAATGATACATCCCCGTTTTCTCATTGTACAGCTCGCTGCTCGCCACATCCAGTGCAATCTTAATATCATCACCCGGACGATAGCCTGCTGCCTCTATCGCTTCCACAATCAGAGACAGCACTGCCCCGGCATCCGGCAGATCCGGGGCAAAGCCGCCTTCATCACCCACACCTGTGGACAGTCCTTTATGGTTCAGTATCTTTTTCAGATTATGGTAGATTTCCGCACAGATACGCAGCGCTTCCCGGAAACTGTCCGCCTTTACCGGCATAATCATAAATTCCTGAAAATCCACTGTATTGAATGCATGTTTGCCGCCGTTTAAAATATTCATCATCGGAACCGGCATCAGTTTTGTATGCACTCCGCCCAAATACTGGTACAGAGGTATCCTCAGGGAAGCGGCGGCAGCTCTGGCCACAGCCATAGACACCGCCAGAATCGCATTGGCGCCCAGATGTCCCTTATTGTCTGTCCCGTCCGCCTCCAGCATCATATGATCGATTTCCAACTGATTCAAGCCATTGCGTCCCATGATTTTATCTTTGATTTCCGTATTGATATGATGCACCGCCCTGGTCGTTCCGAGCCCGAAATATCTCGGTTCCCCGTCACGCAGCTCCACCGCCTCAAATTTGCCTGTGCTGGCGCCGGAAGGCACCGCCGCACTGCCTGCATACCGCTCTTTCGTGATCGTATCTGTCAGCGTCACCTCCGCTTCCACAGTGGGATTGCCTCTGGAATCCAGTATTTCTCTCCCATGTACATCTGTGATTTCCATATATCGCTTCATTGCATACCTCCAAAATCGTATTTATTAGAAGTATGTCCGGGAGAGGAAATTTTATCCTATGGAAGGGAATTTTCCGGTCATGATTTTCCCTTCCTAAAAGTATCCTCCCGGTACCGCTGTGTTGACCGGCACTCTGGCCGGCCCGTCTCCCTGATACACGGTCCTTTCTTTTACAAAGTCAGGGATCTCATCCGCCAGCATATAAAATGAACTGGAATAGCTTTCTTCACGTCCCATCCCGCTTTTGTAAATAACTGTCACATAATAATCGTTGTCCACCTTTTGGTCCGGAAGCCAGTAAGATGTAAAGCTGTCAGGATAAAGCGCCTTTGCGATTTCTTCCATCTCTTTCGGATCATCAAACCCTTTTTCCACTGTGAAGCTGGAATAGCTGAAACTCATTGACGGGTCATAAACATCCTGCTTTGCATATTCATCAAATATTTTGCTGTTGCTGTTTCTGACTATGATCTGTTCCACTTCATCCAGATTCACGTATCCTTCCCGATAGTAGCCGTCCTGTTCCAGCAGCGCAATCGTATTGGTAAAAGAAGGATATACAGGATAAGAGCTATGCACATAAACGCCGTCCTCCATACACTCCAGCGTGATCCTGCCCTGTACCAGTTCTTCCAGAGTCGTGGTAAAATTAAACTGTTCCAGATCCTTCCGATACGCATTTTTCAGCTCTTCTAATGTGAAACCAGGCACTGCCTTGCTGCCATCCCCATTGTCATAATAAAGATGCGCTCTGCTGCCAAGATTCATAACCGGCTCATTATAGATCACATTGAATCCCTTCTGATATGCCTCATCCGACACAATCTCATCCAGAAGAGATACACACTCACGATACGCCACAGGGAACTCCCGATAAACATCCTTTCCGTTTTTCAGATGATATCTGATCACAGTATAGCGGTAATAGGTTTCTCCATCCTCATTTTCGATCCGCCTCTCCCAGTTGGCCATATTCGATGATGCCAACTCCAAAACAGGAAAGACATTCGTGATGTGCATATTTTCAAACACATAATCGTCTGCGCCTATGTTGTTTAAATCCTCATCATAATAATTACTTTCATAACAGTCTGGAAACCGGACGGCAACGTCTGCCACAGCATCCGGATCCGGCACATAGCTGTCGTATCCGAATGCATCGAACCGGAACAGACAAAAAGCAACAGCCACACATGCTCCTGCCACCAGCAGTGACTTCCAACCGTTTTTTACACTGCGGATATCAAAATCATAGATGACCTCTACCACACCGTGGCACAGCAGTGTACCTGCCAGCATCCCGAATACAAAAAATATCATACTGTTTCCGGAAAGGCTGTAGAAAATAATGCCTCCTCCCAAACCGGCCTGAATCGTAATCAGCACCTTGATCACCGGCTTCGTCTTTGGAAATGCCATCGCTTTGCCGCACACCTCTGCCGGTTTTTTCGTATAACACCAGTAGGCTGCTGCGATTGCTACAAGCCCTACCAGGATGATCGGCCAGATCCCTGCAAAATATTCGTTCCAGTGCAGCGTCCTGCCCATATCGTACATTTCTTCGCCGTAAACCCTCTCCATAAACCGGAAAAAACGAACCACAGGAGAAATGATAAATCTGTTATACTGTTCTGCTGTCCGGTAATAAAAACTATGGAAAAAAGTCTCCATATAACTCATCATCAGCACCCACAGCAGACCGTCATAGAAAAACAGCACAGCCGCACCCATCACCGTCACGATCAGATTGCCTGTCAGCATCACTGCCAGAATCGCTATATGGTATACTGCCAGATACAAAATCGTATTGCCCAGCAGCGCTGCTGCCGCTTCTTCCACAGCAAAAGAAACATTGGCTCCCATCGCCTGCGCCACAAAAAAACTAAGCAGCATATTCAGCAGATAAGATAAGAAAAAGGCAAGAAATCCATTCAGATAAATGGCTGCAAACCGTCTGCCCTTTGTGACAGGCACGCTCATATACAGATCCAGCTTTTTACGCTGATACATATAAGAAAAACCCTGTATTGCCGCAATTACTGCCAAAAGAGAAATAAATACAGCTTTGCCGCCGCCCAGACCTATATGCTTGGCAAACATCCTGCCCAGATATGTACCCGTCTGTCTATAATTTACCAGATACATCTTTTCCATACTCAGCATCATTGCCGTAAATACCGGCAGTGAAAAAAAGAAACTGAGAAACATAATCACGATCAGCCATACTCTTCTTCTGGCATTCGTCTTTATATCAACCAAGAATGATTTTTTTGATGTCATAGCCTACAACCTCCGTTTCACTGATAAAGATTTCCTCAAGGGAAAGTGGCAGTGCCTCAAAGAATATAGTGTCAACACTTCCGAAATAATTGATGATCTCCTCACGACTGCCCCTGACCGTCAATGTATACAGAGAACCTCTTTTTTCGGACTTGACCACATCCAGCCCCTGAAATGCCGTCTCTTCCGACACCCCTGCTTCCAGCACACACTGTACCTTTTGTATGTTGCACTTCATTTCTTCCAGTTCTCTGGAAAGCAGTACGCCGCCTTTATGCAGCAGTCCCACATGATCGCAGATATCCTCCAGTTCTCTCAGGTTATGGGAAGCAATGATCGGTGTCATTCCCCTCTCGTCCATTTCCCTGGCCATCAGACTTTTGATACCCTGGCGCATAACCGGATCCAGCCCATCAAAGGTTTCATCACAGAACAGATATTTGGTGCCTGCACAAATACCGCAGAGTATGGCAAGCTGTTTTTTCATCCCTTTGGAAAAGGTCCCCACCTTTCTTCTCTTGCCCAGGTCAAAGCTCTCCAGGTACTCACGATATTGAGACTGATTAAACCTGGGAAAGATGCTGTTATAATAACGTCCCATATCCTCCGGTGTGGCATTGGCAAAGAAATACGGCTCATCTGCAATAAAAAACAGCCGCTCTTTTGCCTCCACCCGGTCAAACACCGGAATCCCGTCCACCAGAATCTCCCCTTCATCCGGTCGGATCACACCGCTCATCATCCGCAGTACCGTACTTTTTCCTGCACCGTTTGTCCCGATCAGACCAAACACACTGTCCTCTTTGATATTGATACTGACATGGTCCACCGCCTGAATCTCTTCAAACCGTTTGCTCACATCACGAATTTCAATCATTCTCCCTCTCCCCTTTCTTCAACTCCTCCAGCATCACCTCTCTGGAAATACCGATTTCCTCTGCTTCATTCAGGAGTTTTTCAATCTTCTCTTTATATTCATCTTTTTTCAACAAATACAGTCCTTCGTTATAGGTAACAAAGTTTCCCCTGCCTTTGATCGTATACATAAAACCGGTTCGTTCCAATTCCGTATACGCTTTCTGTATCGTATTGGGATTGATGGAAAGCTCCATAGCAAGATTTCTGACAGAAGGCATTTTACTGTCAGGTTCCAGCACCCCGTTAATGATCAGCTTCTGCAGCTTATCCACTACCTGCTCATAGATAGGCCTGGTATCCTTATAATCCAGAATGATCATGACCGACTCCTTTCCTGTTTTCACATATGCTTTGTATCCTGTGATTCATATGTGTACTATGTATGTTAATACACTTATTCTAACATAACAAAAATAAATGTCAACCATAAAAAAAGAGAAGAAAGACACCATTTCTTCCTTCTCTTATTCACTACATCCTTTATTTTTTCTTTTTTTCACTGACCGCTGCAAACAGCAATAGTCCGATCCCTGCCGCCAGCAGATAAATCCACCAGGAAAGACTGAACCAGAAATCCTTTGTCATATAAAGTGCTTCCACCACAATCCAGGCACCGGCGATCCGCACCCAGCGGACAGAAGATTTCACAAGCGCCCAGACAAACGCCAGCAGACATACCCCTCCCAGCATCAGCGCATCCTCCACCCTTCCGGTTCGTACACCGTCCAGAGAAAGAAACACCAGCAACAACACATGCCCGGCTGTCTGTATATTCCACATAGTGTTTGATTTTCCCCACATCCGTCCCAGCAGCCAGAGAAAAACAGCCGTCGGAAGCAGATTGACTTCCAACAGAATCACCTCAGGCCAGGTAATAAAAGGCTGCAGCCAGAAAGCGGGCAAAAGCCAGAACACTGCCGCAACCAAGGATGCCCTGCGGACCTTTTCAAACCCTTCAAACCCCTTTACCGTCCTATATTGGAGACTGTACAGACCAAGCAGAAGCAGATATGCAAAACGCCAATAGGGATCCGCCCAAAAGGCCAGTGCCATAATCGGTATTACACAGACCATATGGTAAAAATCAATCCGCCAGCAGGCTGCTTCCCCTTCCTTTTGCTTCACATTTACAACAGGGGCAAAGTATCTGGCGGCTATGCCGGTTCCCAGCAGATACACCGCTACCATTCCATACAGTCTGCCGCCGGTAATTTCATACTGACTGCTTATTATATAAGGCATCGGCAGCATCACCAGAGAAGTAAACAGATGGAAGCAAAGTCCTGCACAGGCTCCGCCGTAAAAGACCGGATAAGACAGCCAAAAAGTAACAAGCAGCAGTCCGATTCCCCAAACGCCCAGACAGGAACCGATATAAAAATCTCCGGCGGCAGCTCCAAACATAATGAGCAGTGACAAATACTGCCAGCGAACGCTGTCTTTGACCCTGGCCCATACAAAAATGGCCAGGCAGATCCCTTCCAGAAGCAGCACATCCTCCGCTCTTCCCGAAAAAATGTCATCCAATGTAAGGATCACCAGACAAATGGCATATCCCACGGTTCGGACATCCTGTATGGCCTGTGATTTTCCCCAGAAAAACACAAGCGCCCACAGAAATACTGCCACCGGCAGCAAATTGATCTCCAACGCCAGTACCTCCGGCCAGGTAACAAACGGCTGCAGCCAGAAAGCAGGCAAAAGACAGAGCGCCCCCGCCGTAACAGCAGCCCGGCGCACCTTATCGCAGCCATCAAACCCTTTTACCGTAATATACTGGGCACAGTACAGGGCATGCAGCAGTACATAGACAAAACGCCAATAAGGATCATCCGTCCACAAAGCCATAGAAAAAAGAACCACAACAGACAAAACATGATAAAAATCTATGTTCCATCCGCCTTCCTCTTCCCGTTTCCGTATTATCGGAACCATGCATCTGGCAACCAGCCCGCCCGCCAATAAAGCGCCTGCCACAAAACCATACAACTCATCCTGTGACAATTGATATCTGCTCATAAGTACCAGCGGAACCGGCAGCATCGCCACCGCAGGAATGGCGCAAAGCCACAGATAGTTTCCCTGGTAAAACAGTACATACACCGCCAGAGACATGAAAAGAAAACAAAAGAGCGTCCAAAACTCTGACCTCAGTCCTCCATAAAATCCCAATGAGGAAAGCACATACAAAAAAGCAAGCATAAAGTCCTGCCGGGGCATCGCTCTGCCCCGCCTTTTCCCTGCCGCAGCCAGTCCCGCCAACAGCAGTACCGGCACAGCCGACAACGGGAAATCAAGAAGGACAATCAGGCTGACCAAAATAACGGAAATCAGACAATCCTGCTGTTTCCGGAAATTCCATAACAGCAAAAAGCAGACATAACATAATGCAAACACCTGATATTCCGGGCAGTGGGGAGTCCAGAACTGCATCAGTTTATAAACTGTGACTGTCAGATACAGACAAACCAGAGAATTCAGATGTCTGACCGGCGGATACCGCCTGCTCCAGCTATAAAGAAGCAGTACAAGCAGCACAGCCGCCCCAAAGGCCGCCAGCCACTCCCTTGCCGCGGCGGCGCCCGTTACATCAACAAAATATATCCAGGAAGCAATGGCCATCCCGTCCATACAGCCCCCGGCCGAACACACAGCAGAGGTCACATTTTCCTCCGCCAAAAGATACTTCTTCCATTTCGTTCTTACAAAAAACCATAATACACTGACTGCTTCTGCCGTAAGAAGCGCATAAATCTCATCTTCACTGCCTGCAAACAGCCACCCAATGAGCATATAGTGCAGAAAATATTCCAACGACAGCGCAAAAATCCACTGATATACTGAACTCTTTTTTCTGAAACACATCACCCCGGTCCCTGCCAGAGCCGCCGAAAGAGCAATCAATGTCAATACGCCGCAATCTCCGTACAATATTTCAAAAATCCCGAAATTAGCACACAAAACGGCAAATCCCCAGAAATGAACCGGAACAAACAGTGCCATCTCCCGCAGAAGCATCCGTCCCGCTTCACCCCAGGCGGCCTTTTTCCTCTGCAAACCAATATCAGGGGGTTCCTTTTTTGTAGATGTCTCAGACTCCCGTTCATCCCGGTCTGTCTGTTCTGCAAAGGCCGCCTTCTGTTTCTGATTTTTCCGAAGATCCAGACTCCATTCCAGAAGCAGCAGACAAAAGGCATACAACGTCATAGCACCGGAAAATTCGTGAAAATCCAATACGAACGCCGCTGTCAGAAACATCATACTGACCGTAGTCCCCCAAAGACATGCCTGGGTAAATATCCTGTCATGGAACCGCCCAAGTCCCATAAACCAGACCCCCACAGTTACAAGACTGCCAAGCCACAAAACAAGATAACGATTGGTTCCCTCCAGGACAAACGCAGGGCCCAGAAATCTGAAATAGCAGGCGGCCAGCACTGTCAGAAATAAAAAGATACTTCCCAGGATATACAAACCATTGCCTGTTTTAAGGATATGCAGCTTTTTTTCCGCCACAAAGCTGGCGCCAAACAATACCACGGCAAAAAAGCCGACCAGCAATACTTTACAGAAGTCCGGCAGCACTTTCCATGTGGTAGTGGCAAAAATCAATCCTGCCAGTACCACAAACACAATACCTACAATAAGAGCCAGCGTCCCCATAGTATTGGCATGAAGGACACCGGCTTCTTTTTTCTGATTCACAGCCGCGGCTGCAGGCCGTGGCTGCTGATGCTGCCATACGGGCCCCTGCGGCTGCATAGGTATCTGCCCATTCATCGGCGCAGCCGACATTACGGGCCGCTGCTGCATCGGCATCTGCCCGTTTACCGGCGTAGCCGACATAGCCGCCCCTTGCGGCTGCATGGGCGGCTGTCCATTGATCTGTACAGCAGACGCTGCCATTCCAGGCCGCTGCATGGGGGCCGGGCCGTTTACCGGCGCCCCAGGCCCCATCGGAGGCCGCACGGGCATCTGCCCGTTCGCCCACACTCCGGACGAACCGGGCTGCTGCCGCTGTCTGCCATATAATAACTGTTCCAAATCTCCAATCTTTTTCTTATACTCGCGGTTTTTTCCCAATAGAATAAAAATCACGGCCAATTCGGCAAAGGGTGAAACCAGCCAGATAAGAATCACCAGCACCAACATATACCCCGCCTCCCCTCAAAGAAAAACCGGCCGGAAACCTATTTCCGGATCAGCAGAGACTTACCTGTCATTTCAGACGGCTGTTCTTTCTCCATAATCTGAATCAGCGTCGGAATAATATCTGCCAGACATCCACCCTCTCTCAATGTGTAAGCCGGATCATAGTTAACAAGAATAAACGGTACCTGATTGGTGGTATGTGCCGTAAACGGTGCGCCTGTTTCATAATCCACAAGCTGCTCTGCATTTCCGTGGTCTGCACAGATAAACAGTACGCCATCCACTTCCATAATGGCATCCACTGCCTTTCCCACACATTCGTCCACTGCCTCCACTGCTTTGATGGCGGCAGCCTCCACCCCGGTATGTCCTACCATATCCGGATTGGCAAAATTAATAATGATCACATCATATTTACCGCTGCGGATCGCCTCTGTCAGTTTGTCACACACACCATAAGCGCTCATTTCAGGCTTCAGGTCATAGGTAGCCACCTCTTTCGGGGAATTGACCAACACCCTGTCCTCTCCCTCATTGGGTTCTTCCACGCCGCCGTTAAAGAAAAAGGTTACATGAGCATACTTTTCCGTCTCCGCGATCCGCGCCTGCTTCATGCCGTTTGCCGCCAGCCATTCACCAAAGGTATTGGTAACGGCAATCTTGTGGAACGCCACTTCTTTGTTGGGAATCGTAGGATCGTAATCCGAAAAACATACATACGTAAGCTGCAGCCTTTTCTCCCTGTCAAATCCTTTAAAATCATTATCACAGAAGGCACGGGTGATCTCTCTTGCACGGTCCGGTCTGAAATTGAAAAAGATCACAGAATCATTGTCCTGAATCAGACCGACAGGCTTACCGTCTTTTTCCACTACGGTAGGCTTTACAAATTCATCCGTCTCTTCTCTGTCATAAGATGCCTGAATCCCTTCCGGTCCGCTGCCTGCACGCAGGCCTTCTCCCTTTGTCAGTGCATCGTAAGCCAGCTTTACTCTGTCATAATTATTGTCTCTGTCCATTGCATAATAACGGCCCATCACAGAAGCGATCTTACCCACACCGATTTTCTGCATCTCTGCCTCCAGCGCCTCGGCATATCCCTTTCCGCTGGCAGGCGGTGTATCCCTTCCGTCCAGGAAGCAGTGTACATATACTTTTTCCAGGCCATTTCTCTTTGCCAGTTCCAAAAGACCATACAGATGGGTATTGTGGCTGTGTACTCCGCCGTCAGACAACAGACCGAACATGTGAAGCGCACTGCCATGCTCCTTACAGTTATTGACTGCATCCAGCAACGCCGGATTTTCAAAAAAAGTACCGTCCTGGATCTCCTTCGTAATCCGGGTCAGTTCCTGATATACGATACGTCCTGCACCCATATTCAGATGCCCTACCTCAGAATTGCCCATCTGCCCGTCCGGCAGACCTACTGCCATACCGCTGGCATCTCCCCTGACAAAGGGATACTCTGCCATCAGCCTGTCCATAACGGGCGTTTTCGCCTGTGCCACTGCATTTCCTTCTGTCCTGCCGTTCAGACCATAGCCATCCAGAATCATAAGTACAACCGGTTTTTTACTCATACTCTCTTCTCCTTTTATCTATACTTTCCATACTGATTTTTACATTTCCAAAGGTCTTTTAACCGCACATTATTATACACCTTTCAGCCTGTTTTCGCAACCGATTTTGCCAGGGAGCATAGAAAACCATGATTTCTCCCTTGCTGATTTCTACATAGTATAGTATAATACCTTACCATCTCCTTCCGGTTTATCCGGCAGGAAAACAACGGACATTTCGAGGTACTTTTATGATTACAATACTGATCCATCTGTTTATAAAGGATGCCGGGCAGACAGACGAAGCGGAAGTACGGCGGAAATACGGACTTCTTAGCGGCATTACCGGGATTTTTTTTAATATTCTTCTTTTCTGTGCCAAGCTCACCGCCGGCCTGTTAAGCAGCTCTATTTCCGTTATCGCCGACGCTTTCAATAATCTGTCCGATGCCGGTTCCTCCATCATCACCATGATCGGGTTCCAGATTGCTGCTCAGGAAGCGGATCCGGATCACCCCTTTGGCCACGGCAGGAGCGAATACATTTCCGGACTGATTGTTTCCATTATTATCCTTGTTATGGCTGTGGAACTGATTCGTTCCTCCATTTCCAGAATCCTGCATCCGGAAACCGTCCTCTTTTCCCCTGTCCTGCTGGCTGTTCTGTTCCTTTCCATTGTGGTCAAACTTTATATGTACTGCTATAACCAGGCTCTGAGTAAGCGCATCTCATCGCCCGCCCTCCACGCCACCGCTGCCGACAGTCTCAGTGACTGTTTTTCCACCTCCGCCGTTCTGATTTCCGCAGTTATTTCACGGTTTTCCGGCCTGCACATCGACGGCTGGTGCGGTATCCTTGTGGGGATTCTGATCTTTCACGGCGGCATTGAAGCCGCCAAAGACACCATCAGTCCTCTGCTGGGACAGGCGCCCGAACCGGATTTTATCAGACGGATCTATGAAATTGTCAGACAATATCAGGAAGTGCTGGACATCCATGACCTGATCGTACACGACTACGGTCCGGGACGACGTATGATTTCCCTTCATGCGGAAGTACCTGCAAAGGGAGACATTCTGATTCTGCATGATATGATAGATAACATCGAAAAAAGGCTGCAAGAAGAGCTGCACTGTTCTGCAGTCATTCATATGGATCCGGTCATGAATGATGATACGGAAACACTGGCATGCAAGGCTCTGGCCGCCGATATTTTAAAGCAGATCGATGCCAGTCTGTCCCTCCATGATTTCCGCATTGTAAAAGGCACGACCCACACCAATCTGATCTTTGATGTCGTCATGCCTTATCATGCCGGTTATACCCCTGAAGGGCTGAGAATATCCATCGAAAAAAAACTACAGGAAATCAATCCCCGTTACTTTGCAGTGATTCAGATTGATCATCCCTGACCTTGTCCGGCTGAAACTGCTCTGCCACCACGTCCACTTCGTCATAGGGCAGGAGAAATTCCAGGATGCCGGCCGAATGAGGGGTGATAATATACTCATTGCAGATAATATGAAAGCCCTCCTGATCGGTATACCAGGTACTGTCGGTCAGAATATCTTCCAGATGATTTCTGTAATCTGAAAACAACAGTTCCGACCACTCCGGCTCCTCCAACAGCTCTCCCAGATAAGCCATGCTTTTCATCCGGATCTCATCCAGATCGGATGCAACATCTGCCAGTGTCATCCTCTCTCCGGTCTGTGCATTAAAATTATAAGCTACCCGCATGGCATTTGGATGGGCGCCTCCGGTATATTCATACCCGTTTTCCACAATACTGATCATCCGTTCATCTGCACGCTTCACCTCATAGTCCAGCCCAAGTTCGTAACCTGCCCAGCCTTCGGTCAAACCTTCTTCAGTGCGCATTTCCAGATCCGAAACCGCCATATCACGATATTCTTCTACCGTATCCTCATAGGCAGCCTTTCTGTCTGCAAAAAACAGATTGATTTTATCCTCCGCCTCCTGATTGCCCGGTATTCTTACCTGTATCTCTCTGGTCGTACTGTTCAAAATCAGCACATTGCTGGTATTTTTATACTGCCTCTTTGAAACCCTGCCAATCTCTGCCCGGATACCGTCAGGAGTCTCTTCCATGTTTTCCGATTCTGTTTCCTGTGCTGCTTCTGTTTCGGTATCTGCGTCTTGATCTGTCTGTCCATCGGCCGCCGTTTCCCCGGATGCTTCAGATTCTGTCACAGAAACATCGTCTTGATTTATTTCCTCCTCTGTCTTTTCCTGCTCTTTGCCGCAGCCGGAAAGCATACACAGCACCAGCAGCATACTGCTAAAATAAATAAACCGTTTATATCCGTTTTTCTTTTTCATATTGTTCTCCCATCCGGACGTATCATATAACAAAACATTACGCCCACCGTACCATCACAAGCAATGTTCCGTCCCGTACTGACAGCTCCGCCTTTTCACCGATAAATTCATTGCTGATCCCTACCGGGAAATCATTGGTCAGTACTGCATCATGTAAAAGATATTTCAGTCCTTTCTCCGTTACCCCCACTGCCTGGCCGCCCACGGCAAATACCGAAAGCATTCCTTCCATCTCCTCCCGGAAAGAGAGTGACTCATTCCGAATTAAAGTAGTCATCGTGCCTGCGTCCCACAGATATCCGGATGCCTTTGCATGCTTTAAAAACAGCAGGCACTGCAAATTGGCAATGGTGTGTTCCAGCCGTCCGCCCAGCGCCCCATATAAGTGGAACTCCCGATACCCCTGTTCCAGGCCATAACGAAGAGCCGCCAGCGTATCCGTGTCATCCTTCACCGGATTCAGCCGTATTACCTCTCCGGGGACATGTTTCCTTGTTTCCGGCTCAGACCCACACGCTTCTTCCAATTGCTGTGCGTAACTTTCCCCCAGAGAATCAAAATCGCCAATTACCACATCCGGTTCGATCTCCAGGAGCTGACAATACCCATACCCGCCATCCACGGCAATCACCAGATCCTTTTCCTGCACCGGAATCTGTGAAATTTCCAAGTCACCTGCACAGACCAGGATGCACCTGCCTTCTGCCTGTTCCATCTCTTTCCTCTCCGCTTTCTTATTTTTACTCAAAACCGAAATACTATACCAATCACAACTGCAAACAAAAGCCAGACTGCCGGATGATATTTCTGCAGTTTTTTCACCTGCAGCAGACCAAAGACTATAATGCACAGAATGATGGTCTTAGTGGCGGGCAAATACCCCTCCTGCGTTTCCACAAAAAGGGAAACCCAGCATACATTGTATACCGCAGATGCGATCAACGCAGTCACTGCCGGACGAATCCCGGCGAAGGCGCCCTGCACAAATTTATTTTCATTGAAATTTTCCAGAAACTTTGCCACCAGCACAATTACGATCACACTGGGAATGACCAGCCCCAGTGTGGAGACTACGCCGCCGAAAGTGCCCAGTGTATGAAAGCCTGCATAGGTAGCCATATTCAGCCCCAGCGGTCCCGGTGTGGACTCGCTGATGGCGATCATATTGGTCAGATCCTCCATCGTATACCAGTCAAACTTTTTTGTCAGATCCATCAGGTAAGGAAGTGTGGCCGGACCGCCGCCCACTGCAAACAGACCGATCTTCATAAATTCCCAGAACATCCGTCCCATCAAACTGAAATTCATACTTTCTTCCCTCCCCATACACTGACCGCTATACCGATCAGAGCCGCTATGACCACTATACAGACCGTGGGAATTTCCACAAACATCGCCAGCAGAAATGCCCCTGCACATACTGCAAAGCAGAATGCATTTTTCAGACTCTTCTTAGCCAGAGTCACAACTGTATTCAGCATCAGGGCGCATACCACCGCACGTACTCCCATCAGGGCATGCTGTACCCATACATTCTCTATAAATGCCTGCAGACAGATCGCCACCAGGGTAATGATGACAACCGACGGCGTAACCATACCCAGAGTGGACACGATACCGCCCATCACGCCCTTCCTCTTATATCCTACAAAGGTTGAAGTATTGACTGCGATAATTCCCGGTGTGCACTGTCCAATGGCATAACAATCCAGCAAATCTTCTTCCGTAATCCAATTCTTTTTCTCCACCAGCTCATATTTCAGCATAGGAAGCATAGCCAGTCCGCCTCCGAAGGTCAGCCCGCCGATCCGCAGAAATACAAGATAAAGCTGCGCATACTCATTCATCTTTTCTTCCTCTTTTCCGTTTCCTTTCTTTTTGTCAGCCTTATTTATCATATACTATTTTTCCAATTTCTTCTACCCCCTGTATCAAAAATATGATATGCTGTATTACGGTTTTGTATTTAACAAACGGAATGTTTACAAAAGGATATATCCTGAAAATGAGGTACTTTATGACATCCACTGCTCTTCCAAAACAAGGCATCTTTCTGCCTCCGTCCGCACCCTCCTGCTCCATCCCATATACGATCATCAAAAGCAGGAGGAAAACCTGGGCGCTTTCTCTGCAGTCCGATCTGACACTGCAGATCAGGATCCCTCTTACCGTGACTTATGCAGAGGCAAAACAGATTTTATTCACAAAAGAAAAATGGATCCTGAAAAAATACAGAGAACTGGAACAGTGCAAAAACGCAGCGCCCCGGTCCTCTCTGACCCCTGCCCAGAGACACGCGCTGGAAGCACGTTACCGACAGGCAGCCCGAGACTACTTTCCTGCAAGAGTGGCCTACTATGAAGCCATTATCGGTGTCACGCACGGCGCTATTACCATACGGGACCAGAAAACCCGCTGGGGTAGCTGCTCTGCAAAGGGAAATCTGAATTTTAACTGGCGCCTTATGCTGGCGCCGCCCCGTATCCTGGACTATGTAGTCGTTCATGAACTGTGCCACAGAAAAGAAATGAACCATTCCAAAGCATTCTGGAATGCTGTTGAAATGGTTCTCCCTGACTATAAAGAGCTGCGTAAATGGCTGAAACAATATGGCACTACACTGACGCTCTGATCTTAACCACACGTCTGCCGCCAGTTACGCTCTGGTCTGTATCTGACACATTTTCATGGTAAGCAGCGCCGCTTCATGACTCTCAGGGGTCACGCCTGCACAGCAGGAAGCATCCACCGAAATCCTGACTTCCGGCATGGCTGCTTTCAGCAAAAGCGCATTGCTTACCACACAGATATCTGTGCAGAGTCCCACCAGCTCGATTTCCAGTTCTTCTTTGTCATTTTCTTCCTGCAGCAAATCTGCCAGAACGATGCTTCCAAAAGTGGGTTTATTGACTATCACAGCATTTCCAAGCGCCTCTGCCACATCCGGATGCAGCTCCCACCCCTCTGTTCCTTCCACACAGTGTACCACCGGCAGATTCCTGCCTTCTGCCGTCTCCAGATAATCCGCCTGATGGGTGTCCCGTGTGGCATAGACATTGCCTGCCGGATACTGTCTGATCTTGTCCGTCACAGCTCCCACAATGGCCTGTGCCTCTTTGCTGCCCAGCGCCCCGTCAATAAAATCCTTCTGCATATCGATCACAACCAGTATTTTTCTCATAGCATCCTCTCCTCCCGTTTACAAACTGCCGTTTTTATTGTATACAACAGTATCATACATATCCTGCCTTGTCAATTCATGGAAAATCCGATACACTGTATTTATAAACTGAAATGTTCCGGGAGTTATACCTGCCATGCACGAATATCTGATACCCATTCATATGATCTATGCCTTTTCTCCGCTGATTACGGTTCTTTTTCTGATTCCCTATACTATGTATCAGCATTATAAATATCAGGAGATCATAGTACGGCGCGTTGTCATCATGTACTCTTTTATTTTTTATCTGATCCTGATGTATTTCTACATCATCACGCCTCTTCCCACCTTTGATGCGGTCCTGGCCAGTCCGCTTGCCATGCCGGTACAATTGGATCCTTTTGCCTTTCTTCGTGATCTGAAGGAACAGATTTACTGGACAGTAACCGGTACCGGTTCCGTCAACATCTCCCATTCCGCCTGGTTTCAGATCTGCGGCAATCTGGGGCTGCTTTTTCCTTTCGGTGTCTATCTGCGCTATTATTTCCACCGGAATCTCCCTCAGGCCATTGCGCTTTCCTTTGCACTGTCTCTGTTTTTCGAGCTGACCCAGCTCACTGCTTTGTATGGCATTTACCCGGCTCCCTATCGTATTTTTGATGTCAATGATCTGATGTTCAATACTCTGGGAGGCGCTCTTGGTTACAGGGCCACGTCCTGGATTACCCGCCGGTTTCCCCGGATTTCATAATTTTTCCATTTCTTTTTCATGATTTATTATGAATTTCTTTCTTTTCTTTTTAGAATTCTGACACGATTTGGACATAATTTCCTTATATAATAAACTCATCAAATGAAGTTAGTACTTTTGTAAAACGCGTATGCAGGGTATTAGCTTCGACTACCAACACTCTTAATCTAACAAGATTAAGTTCTTCATAAATACTCCCCCTCATAGTATAGTAACGAGAAAGGAAGATGGACCCCCATCTTCCTTTCTTGGTGATTCATGAAAACAGAATGTCCGCATAAATTCCTGATATCATAAAAATACCCCTCCCACATCATTTACCATGCAGGAGGGGCGCAAAATCTTGGCAGCATCCAATGTCCGAATACACCGCAGACTTGCTTATTAATAATTTACGATCTTACCAAAATCAGCCTTCAGAGAAGCACCGCCTACCAGACCGCCGTCAATATCAGGCTGTGCAAAAAGCTCTGCCGCATTGCCTGCATTCACAGAACCGCCGTACTGGATCCGTACTGCCTCCGCGGTAGCTGCATCATACATTTCTGCGATACAGTCACGAACGCCCTTGCATACTTCCTGCGCCTGTTCTGTAGTAGCTGTCTTGCCTGTTCCGATGGCCCAGATCGGCTCATATGCAATTACCATAGATTTTACCTGGTCTGCGGTAATACCAACCAGGTCAGACTTAATCTGCAGTCTGATCCAATCCATCGTAACGCCCATTTCTCTCTGCTCCAGTGTTTCTCCACAGCAAAGGATAGGTGTCAGGCCTGCTTCAAAAGCCTTTTTCACCTTCTTATTCAGCAGCGCATCATCTTCTTTAAAATAATCCCGTCTCTCGGAATGCCCGATGATCACATACTTAACGCCAGCATCCACCAGCATCTCTGCTGAAATCTCGCCTGTATAAGCGCCCTTTGCTTCAAAATACATATTTTCCGCACCGACTTCCACATTGGTTCCCTTAACGGCTTCCACTACCGGAACGATATCCACTGCCGGTACGCAGTAAACCACATCCACGCTGTCAGATTTTACCAGATCTTTTAATTCATTGCACAATGCAACCGCCTGGCTGGGTGTCATATTCATTTTCCAGTTACCGGCTACGATTTTCTTTCTTGCCATTGTTTTGCTCTCCTTTTGCTTATTTATCGTCTGCTGCCACTACGCCCGGCAGTTCTTTGCCTTCCAGAAATTCCAGAGATGCGCCGCCGCCGGTGGAAATATGGCTCATCTTGTCTGCAAAGCCAAGCTGGTTTACTGCTGCCGCAGAATCTCCGCCGCCGATAATTGTGGTTGCATCTGTTTCAGCCAAGGATTTGGCTACTGCGATGGTGCCTGCAGCAAGTGTGGGATTTTCAAATACGCCCATCGGTCCGTTCCATACCACTGTCTTGGCAGATTTCACAGCGTCCGCATACAGTTTTGCAGTCTCCGTTCCGATGTCAAGGCCTTCCATATCAGCAGGAATGGCATCTGCAGCAACCACTTTCACATCAATGGGTCCGTCAATGGGATCCGGGAAATGGGAAGCGATGGTGGTATCCACAGGAAGCAGCAGCTTCTTACCAAGTTTCTCAGCCTTCTCCATCATTTCTCTGCAATAATCAAGTTTTTCATTGTCAACCAGAGAGTTGCCCACTTCCAGTCCTTTGGCTTTCAGGAATGTAAACGCCATACCGCCGCCAATAATCAGCGTATCGCATTTTTCCAGCAGATTGTTGATTACATTCAATTTATCAGCTACCTTTGCGCCGCCCAAGATAGCAACAAAAGGTCTGACCGGATTTTCCACTGCGTTGCCCAGGAAATCAATTTCCTTCTGCATCAGATAACCAACCGCATTTTCACCGCCTTTTTCGGTGATAAACTTGGTAACGCCTGCTACGGATGCATGTGCCCTGTGAGAAGAACCAAATGCATCGCATACATATACATCAGCAAGATCTGCCAGTTCTTTGGAGAACTCTTCTCCGTTCTTTGTCTCTTCTTTGCCACGGAAACGGGTATTCTGAAGCAGAACCACATCTCCTTCCTGCATTGCTTCCACCGCGCCGGAAGCAGCCTCGCCGGTCACATTATAATCAGCGACAAAATTTACTTCCTTGCCCAGCTTCTCAGACAGTCTCTTTGCAACCGGCGCCAGAGATTCCCCTTCATTTGGACCATTCTTTACCTTGCCCAGGTGAGAGCAAAGGATTACCTTGCCGCCGTCTGCCAGCAGCTTATTAATGGTAGGAAGCGCTGCTACGATACGGGTCTCATCTGTGATCTCCCCGTTTTTCAGCGGTACATTAAAATCGCATCTTACCAGTACGCGTTTTCCTTTTACATTGATGTCATCTACGGATTTCTTATTCAATCCCATGATTTTTCCCTCCATATACTGTGTTTAAATGGGCTGGAGGAGAACTCCCCTGCCCGCCGCGCGGCCCATATGCCGATAAAACGGCATATTTCCTCTGCAAAGGCCAGCGCATAAAGGGCCCGGTCCATATGGACCGGACCCTGAAAGATCAATACTGTTTCATCACTGTCTGGCGTTAGCCTAATTCAGCAAAGTATTTGATTGTACGAACCATCTGGCTTGTGTAGGAGTTCTCATTGTCATACCAGGAAACAACTTCTACCTGTGTCTTGCCATCCGGAAGCGGGCTTACCATTGTCTGAGTTGCATCAAACAGGGAGCCGTATCTCATACCAACGATATCGGAAGAAACGATTTCATCCTCATTGTAACCGAAGGACTCATTTGCCTGTGCCTTCATAGCTGCATTTACTTCTTCTTTTGTTACAGTCTTGTTTACAACTGCGAACAGCAATGTGGTAGAACCTGTAGGGGTGGGAACACGCTGTGCAGCACCGATCAGTTTGCCGTTCAGTTCAGGAATCACAAGGCCGATAGCCTTTGCAGCGCCTGTGGAGTTAGGAACGATATTAACAGCGCCTGCACGGCTTCTTCTCAGATCGCCTTTTCTCTGCGGTCCGTCAAGAATCATCTGATCGCCTGTGTAAGCGTGGATCGTGCACATAATACCGGACTCAACAGGAGCAAGGTCATTCAATGCCTTTGCCATAGGAGCCAGGCAGTTTGTTGTACAGGAAGCTGCGGAAATGATAGTATCTTCTTTGGTCAGTGTTGTGTGGTTTACATTGTAAACGATGGTAGGAAGATCATTTCCTGCAGGAGCGGAAATAACAACTTTCTTAGCGCCGGCATTGATGTGTGCCTGTGCTTTTGCTTTGGATGTATAGAATCCGGAGCACTCAAGAACAACATCCACACCGATCTCGCCCCAAGGACAGTTATTAGCATCCGGCTCTTTGTAGATTTTGATTGTTTTTCCTTTTACTGTGATGGTACCAGCTTCGTCATCAGCCGTAACCTGATCCTCTTCTCCAACACCAACATATCTTCCCTGGGAAGAATCATACTTTAATAAGTGTGCCAGCATCTTGGGAGATGTTAAATCGTTGATTGCCACAACCTCGTATCCTTCTGCACCAAACATCTGTCTGAATGCAAGACGTCCGATACGGCCAAAACCATTGATCGCTACTTTAACTGCCATTTTTTATTC
>VSOB01000035.1 GCA_009774625.1 Lachnospiraceae bacterium | reverse complement strand
TTCCACCCCCTGATGCTGCTAAGCGAACATGATCCGCCTCTGTCATTCTTACATTAGCTTCCTGTGTTATTCCCACAGCAGCAGCCTTTGTTGATGCCGCAGCCGCAACTGCTGCCGCCTGACCCGCCGTTGCCACAGCAGCATATTAAGATGAGCCAGCATAAAATATTCATATCGTTTCACTCCTTTTTTATATGAATATTCTATGCTGTGCTTCTGCTTTTGTGACTGCCGGGCAAATCAATGAAATCCCCGTCTCTTTCTTTTCCGGATATAGGCAAACGTTTTCGCCTCTCCCTGTTCTGCCAGCATATGCAGCAGTTTTTCCAGCCGTTTTCTTGTATAGGGATGCAAAAAATCCCGCATCCTGCCGGCGCCCTTTTCGTAGTAAGTAAGCGCATCTCCATCTGTATATGCCTTTCCGTTATATACTTTGGATGCGGCAATCCGGTCCATAAACATTTCCACGATATAACGATCCGGCATAGGCGCCGGCTTCATCCCTCTCTTACAGGTTCCTCCATCCGCACAATAATCAATCCAGTATTCATAGTGGTGTTTATTTCTGCCTTTATGGTGAAGCCATGCGGAGGAATAACCGATTGCCTCCCGCTCCGCGTTATTGGGACTCCGATCACCCTGAAAATATCTGGCTCCTACCCAAAATTCAGAAGGAGTATACTTGGACAGGTCATGCAGCAGTCCCTGCCGGTACAGCCCGACTGCAAAACACCCCTTCATAACCAGATATTTGTGAAATGTAATCGTTTTCAAATGTTTCCATACCTGCATCTAACTTTCTTCCTTCTTTTTCTTTTTTTCTGCCCGATAAACTTGTATGGAGCGCTCTTTTGTCACCACTACGCTGCCTGCCTCAATCTCCTCCCCCGGTTCCTCTGCATCCACCGCTTCCGATAATGAGGTATCCATACAAATCTTCCAGCACATATTTCTGGAAATTCTGGGAAGCGCAAATTCATGCGATTCCCAATGCATATTATACGCAACATAAAAAGAAGAATCTTCTTTGCCGTCCTGATTTTCCGCATATTTTCCACAGTACATCACGCCTGCATGTCTCCCGTCCCGATTCGGAGACAGTCTCCACGCCTCCTCCCCGTGAAAGGAAATATCCGGGCAGCCGCAGCCAAGCCAGTCCAGTCCCTTCAAAGGCTCCTCTCTGTGGAATACACCGTGCTCCTTCCGCAGAGAGATCAGCTCCCTGGTATAATCATAGAGCGCTCTGCCAGTCCGCAGCAATTTCCAGTCTATCCATGTCACCGCATTGTCCTGGCAGTAAGGATTGTTATTACCGTTCTGTGTCCTGCCAAATTCATCACCGCTTTGCAGATACGGCGTCCCCTGGGATAGAAATACGAGCAGCAGCGCGTTCCTGACCTGTTTCTGCCGCAGCATCTGAATCGACCGCTTCCTTGTCTTTCCCTCCACACCGCAATTCCAACTGTAATTATACTCTGTTCCGTCCCGGTTGTCCTCTCCGTTTGCTTCGTTGTGCTTTCTTTCATAGGAAACCAAATCGGACAGCGTAAATCCGTTGTATCCGGCTATGGCGTTGATCATAGCCACCGTTTCCTCATTGTTCCGCACATGAAACAGCATACTCTCCAGGCTGTCCGCATCTCCCTTCAGGGCCCGGCGCATATCTTTGGTAAAATTCTCCTGCCAGTATCCCACAGTTTTTTCTTCACATCCAGTGGATCTCCTGCGCATCTCTTCTATGGAAATCTGTTCAAAAATCAACTTGGTATCTTTCAGAAAAGGATCTTCTGCCAACAGAGCAGGCGGCAGCTTTTTCCCGGTCAGATGAAACCCGTCAATATGGTATGTCTCTGCCCAGAAACGCAGAATCTCCGGTATCTCACCCATATGATAATCCTCAGGAAAATAAAACTGCATCAGGACTTCGATCCCTGCTTTGTGCAGCGCCCTGACCATATCTTTCATCTCCGCAGACGCATCTTTGCCATGTGCATACGCGCTCTTCGGTGCATAATAATACCCGGTTGTAAACCCCCAATAATTAATTTTCTTAATATCCTCTTGCTGATACTGCCCCTGTATCCGTTCCAGCTCATCAAATTCATAGGCGGGCATCAACTCTACTGCCGTAATCCCAAGTTCTTTCAGATACGGTATCTTTTCCTGAACCCCGGCAAAAGTCCCCTTCTTTCTCACACCGGAAGAAGCGTGTTTCGTAAACCCCCGCACATGTATTCCATAAATCACAGACCTGCCGTATAAATGTCCTGGAGGCGCATCCGCTTTCCAATCATAAGAATCATCCGGCAGCATATACCGGAGTCCTTTTTTTTCCTTCCCGTACGCCTTCATTCCCAATACGCCTCTGGCATACAGATCAGGGATCTGCTTTCCGTCAGCATAATAGCAATAGCTGTCGGCTTCGCCGGGAATATCTTCTACAACAACACTATAAAGCCGTCCATGTCTGCACTCTTCAGACACCGGAACACTCATAATCTCTTTTTCTCCTGTATAAATACGAATGATGATTTCCTTTGCAGCTTTTTCTGCCTGAAATACAAACTGGAACGCCCTGCCTGTTGCCATAACACCTTTTGGATAAAAATTTCCCTTTCTCATAGCTGCCTTCCTTTTCAAGTAAATAAGTCCATATAATCCACCGCTATGTTACCTGGCTCCCCTCACTGATATTCATTTTAGTCTTTCAATTCGCGCGAAAAACAAATGTCTGCTCCGCAGCCGCTTGTTTTTCCTCTTTCTTCTTTCCACTCGCAAGCCCGCGCTTTCGCGCTCCTTTGTCCGATTTCATCGGACGTTTGCTCGTTAATGCCGCATGAAAAACAAATGTCTGCTCCGCAGCCGCTTGTTTTTCCTCTTTCTTCCTTCCACTCGCAAGCCCGCGCTTTCGCGCTCCTTTGTCCGATTTCATCGGACGTTTGCTCGTTAATGCCGCATGAAAAACAAATGTCTGCTCCGCAGCCGCTTGTTTTTCCTCTGCGGCTATTATATCACAAAGGTGGCGGCGGTGCGACGATTTTATATGAATTTATACAATAGTTTTTATCCTTCTTTACTTTTTAGTCATATTTTTGTACAATAGGGTGGGGATAATAAAGTATCAGAAAGGACGGTAAAAATTATGGGGAACAGTATGGAAAACGATGAAGAAATGACTGTTGAACTGGATCTGGAAGACGGTTCCAGAGTTACCTGCGCGATTATTACGATTCTGACTCTGCAGAATCAGGATTATATTGCCCTTCTTCCACTGGATGAAAACGGCGAAAATACAGACGGAGAAGTATGGTTCTACCGGTATCATGAGGATGAAAACGATCCGAATGCAGAGCCGGAACTGACATACATTGAGGATGAGGCAGAGTATGAAATCGTTGCCGATGTTTTCGATGAATATCTGGACAATGCAGAATTTGACGAGATCGTAGGAGAAGAGGACATGTAACACGTCATATGAAATTTCAATGACACTACTGTCAGAATCTACAGAACCTGTAAGAACCGGGACTTGATTTCCGGTTCTTCTTTTGTTCCCGTCCGGTAAAAAAGAGAAAGCCGTTCCCTGGCACGGGTCATGCCTACATACAGGATTCTCCGTTCCTCTTCGATTTCCTGTTCGGTCACTGCTTTTTTGTGTGGTATACTGCCTTCATTCAGATCGGGCAGAATCACATGGTCAAATTCCAGCCCTTTGGCGCCGTGGCAGGTCAAAACAGAAACGGCTTCTCTGCTTTTTTCCGATGCCCTGCCGGATTTTCCTGTCTGTTTTCCCGCTTCCAGATGTGCGTTCCACTGACCGATGTCTGCGCTCCGGCCAGCGAGTTCCTGCAGCCGTCCCAAAACCCGCATTGCCTGCTCCAGCATGGTTCCCTGATATTCCTGCCGCAGCCATGCTTCATATCCCATGCCCTTCCGCAGATACATCACCGCCGCATACAGACTCATACCACCGGCTCTCACAAAGTCCCATTCCAGTTTTTTGATCTGTCTCTCTGTCTCCTGCTCTCCCGCGTGATATCGGAGCAATCCGGCAAAATCCACCCTTTCTCCCATGCACCCTTCCCGCGCGATTCCACGGTTCGGACGATTCATGACACGGTAAAATTCTTTTCTGCTTCTGTCGCCATGCATCAGCTTAAGGTATGCCGTAACATCCTTTGTCACGTAATGATCATACAGGGACTTTTCCTGTTCCATACAGATCATGGGAATATGATGCCGCTCCAGCAGACTCATAAGCGCTGTTCCGTCCGCATGCCTGCGGAACAGGACTGCCGTATCTGCCAGCCTTCCCCGCCTCCCGGCCTCCTGCAGTATCCGCAGGATCTCCCGGTTTTCTGCATCCTGGTCTGCAAACCCCCGGCAGACCACTTCTTTACTGCCGGAACTTTCCCGTGCCGGAATCTGCTTTTTCTCAAACCGGGTTTTATTTTCCCGGATCACAGTTTCCGCAGCCCGGATGATTCCCGGTCTGCACCGGTAATTCATCTCCAGATAGATCTGTCTGGCCTGCGGATATCGCCTGGGAAAAGACAGCATAAGTTCTGTACCTGCACCCCGGAATCCGTAAATCGACTGGTCATCATCTCCCACCAGAAACAGATTGTTCTCCGGCAGAGCCAGCATAGACAGAATCCGGTCCTGAATCGGAGAAGCATCCTGATATTCATCTGCCAGAATATAACGGCACTGCTTCTGCCACCGTCTGAGAATATCCGGTCTATCCTCAAACATCCGCAGACATTCATAGGCCATATCATCAAAATCCAGCTTCCCGCTTTCTCTACAGCGGTTTCGGAATGTCTGAAATATGCAAAGAACCTGTTCCGGCGATGCCGTCCCGATGGCTGCCGGGTTCTGTGGGCTGCCCGTTTTCAGTCGGCCAAACTCCTCTGAAAATGCAGGCGCCAGATCCGGATCCAGTCGCTGACTGCACAGAATCTGCCGGAGAAAAGCCTGTTTTTCTGTTTCCTTTATCAAGGTCAGGGAGACACCGGATTGACTGTTTCTCAGGATGTGATAATAGAGTGCGTGAAATGTGCCGAAACGGACCATGAGTCCGGCCCCGGCCAGAGAATGAAACCTCTGCTGCATCTCCATGGCAGCAGCTTTGGTAAAAGTGACTACTGTAATTTTTTCCGGCGGTATTCCCAGTGTCCCTGTCAGATATACCAGCCGCCTGGTAATCACCGTCGTCTTGCCACTGCCCGGACCTGCCAGTACCAATGCAGGCCCGTCGCCGTGGCAGATTGCTTCCCGCTGGGAAGCATTAAAGTTCTGCAGATTATCCTTCAAGCAGTGCGATCCCTCTTCGAATCCGCAGTAAAGATTCTTCTTTCCCCAGTATTTCCATAATTTCCGTGGCGCCGGCAGGCGTCATCTGTTTTCCGGATACTGCTGTCCGTACCGGCCACATCACATAACCGTTCTTGCAGCCTTTCTGCTCCACATAAGCCAGCAACGTCTGATACAGGGCATCATTGCTGTAATCCTCCTGTACCTCCAGCACAGGCAAAAGCTCCTTCAGCACTTCCAGTGCAGATTCTTTCGTGGTTTTCATTTTCTTATGGCAATACATCTGCGGATCATAATCCGGCAATGTCTCAAAGAAATCCACCATTTCCAAAATATCCGGGAATACTTCAATTCTGGTCTTGACCATAGCTGCTATTTTGGAAAAGTCCAGCTCTTTTGTAATCACTTTTTTCAGATAAGGCAAAGCCATCTCATAAAAAGGGGCAAATTCCATTGCCTTGATGTACTCCCCGTTCATCCACTTCAGCTTAGTATAATCAAATACCGCCGGGGATTTTGACATATGGTGATAATCAAATGCCTCTGTCAGTTCTTCCAGAGAAAACACTTCCCTGTTGTCTGCCGGACTCCAGCCAAGAAGCGCCACAAAGTTCACAATGGCTTCTGTCAGAAATCCCTGCTCCACCAGATCTTCATAAGAAGAATGTCCGCACCGCTTGGACAGCTTATGATGATCTTCATCGGTGATCAGCGGACAATGCACATAGACAGGAACCTCCCAGCCAAAGGCTTCATACAGTCTGTTGTATTTGGGAGAAGAAGAAAGATACTCATTGCCTCTGACCACATGGGTGATCCCCATCAGATGATCATCCACCACATTGGCAAAGTTATAGGTGGGATAACCGTCTGATTTCATCAGAATCATGTCATCCAACTCCTCATTGCTTACCGTAATCTCACCATAGATATCATCATGAAAAGAGGTGGTCCCTTCCACCGGATTGTTCTGGCGGATCACATAAGGGATACCGGATGCCAGTTTTTCCTCCACTTCTTCCCTGGAAAGTGAAAGGCAATGTTTGTCATACACATTGATTTCCTTCCCATCCACCGTCCTTGTCAGGGAGGCAAGCCGCTCTTTATCACAAAAGCAATAATAGGCCTCTCCTTTCTCCACCAGTTCTCTGGCATATTTCAGATACAGCCCCTGTGCCTGCCGCTGGCTCTGTACATATGGGCCTGCCCCCTTATCCTTGTCAGGTCCTTCATCGTGCCAAAGTCCGGTTTTCTGCAGAGTCCGGTATATAATATCCACTGCACCTTCCACGAGACGCTCCTGATCCGTATCCTCTATACGCAGGATAAAATCCCCGCCCTCATGCTTTGCAATCAAATAGGCATACAGCGCCGTCCGCAGATTCCCCACATGCATACGGCCTGTGGGGCTGGGCGCAAATCTGGTTCTGATTTTTTTCATGATTTTTCCTCCGTTCCTGCCAGACCGGGCAGCTTCTGCTCAGCGGCCGCCTTGAATTTGCCCACCTCTTTGGCTGCCGCTGCCACCGGAATATTGGTGCCTGCACCGGCCACACATCCGCCGGGACATGCCATTCCCTCAATCAGGCAGCCCTTTTTCTTCCCTACTTTGGCCAGCATCAGCATCTTTTTACATTCTGCAAGACTCTCCGCATGTTCGATATTGACTTCCACCTCAGGATAATACTCCCGGATGCAGTCCTCAATGGCGCTTGCCACTCCGCCTGCCACTCCGTAGCCTCTTCCGGCTCCGGTAGCACCTTTCAGCTCATCCATTGCGGCAATCTCATCCAATAAAATCCCCTTTGCCTCAAACATGCCTGTCAGTTCTTCAAATGTAATGACGAAATCCACATCCGAGCGGACCGTTCTTCTGGAAGCCTCCAGCTTTTTGGATGCACAGGGACCGATAAAGACCACACTGGCATCCGGATGCTCCTCTTTGATGATCCGGGCCGTTGCCACCATAGGCGTCAGTTCATTGGAAATATTGCTGATCGTCTCCGGGAAAAACTTTTTCGCCAGCATAGACCAGGAAGGGCAGCAGGATGTCAGAAGAAACGGCAGATTACCGGTTGCCACCTCATGGACATAGTGCTCCGCTTCCGCCATCGCACCCAGATCCGCTCCCAGCGCCGTCTCATACACATCTGCAAAACCCAGCTCCTTCAGCGCCGTCTTTAACATATCCGGAGTGACCTTAGGACCGAACTGTCCTGCAAAGGCAGGCGCAACCTGCGCTATAATCTTTCTGCCCGACTGCATGGCACGGATCAACTGAAAGATTTGAGACTTGTCCGCAATCGCACCAAACGGGCAGCTCACCATGCACTGTCCGCAGGACACACACAGATCATTGTCTATCACAGCCCTTCCCGATGCGTCACTTTGAATGGCGCCCACACCGCAGGCTCCAGCGCAGGGTCTGACCTGATGGGAAATCGCATCATACGGGCAGACAGCCTTACATTTACCGCATCGGATACATTTCTCCTGATCGATGTAAGACTTGCCGTTTACCATCGAAATGGCGCCTTTCGGGCATACTTCATTACATGGATGGGCCACACAGCCCATACAACGGTTGGTTACTTCATATTCATTGACCGGGCAGGCATTGCAGGCGGACGGAATGACCTGCATCAGCGGCGGTTCATAGTATTTCTCGTCGATGTTGCTTTCTTCCAGTCCCTGTGTTACATGCACCGGGACATTTTCCGGACGCAGGCTCATTCCCATCGCCAGACGAAGCTGTTCCCGGATGATAGCCCGCTCCCGATAGACGCTCTCCCGGTAAATGGATTCCGAATGATCCACGATTTTATAAGGAAGCGCCTCCATATCGTCAATCAGGTTTTCCGAATGATAAGCAAGAGACGCGATTTCTTTAAAGACACGTCTCCTGATTTTTCTGACCTGTGTTTCAATTCCTCTCATACACTCCTCCATCACAAAGTAAAATCCATGCCTTCACGTTCTATTTTCACATAAAGAGATGCACAAATCAAGGCTTTTATCACAAAGAATCCTGCGGGCAGGATTTTCCTGTATCATAAAAAATCAAAACAGCCTGCTCCCAATCTGAAATACCAGCACGGCAGCCGCCCAGGCCAGCACAAGCTGGAATATCACCATCTGTATGGTAAATTTCCAGGAAGCGCTCTCCTTTTTCACAGTGCCGATGGTGGCTGCACAAGGTACATACAGCAGGCAAAATACCATGAGCGCATAGGCATTTACCGGGCCAAAAGCCGGATTCTGCATATGAATATGACCTATGATGGCAGCCATTCCCGCCTCGGAATTGGCATTCATCACACCGAAAAGCACCGCAAAGCTGGAGACCACCACTTCTTTGGCAGAAATACCGGAAATCAGAGCCACCGCAATCTGCCACATATCCAGTCCCGCCGGCGCCAGTACCGGCATCAGCCCTCTGCCGATCATGGCGCCAAAACTGTCTGCCGGGTCCGATACCATACCATGCATACCGAAATTCAATACAAACCATATAATAATAGAAGCAACAAAGATGGTAGTTCCTGCTTTTTCCAGATAATCTTTTAATTTTGTCCAGACATAAATCCCAATGGTCCTGCCATTGGGGCGTTTGTATTCCGGCAGCTCTATCAACAGGCAGTCACTGACCGTCTCTTTGCTCTTCTCCCATCTGTGCATCAAAAGTGCGGTCAGGATCGCAACCCCCATACCGATGGCATACATGGAAAAAGCGGCCAGATGGGCATAACCCGGAAAAAACATATCTGAAAACAGAACATAAATGGGCAGTCTTGCCGAACAGGACATAAAAGGAGTAATTAGCATAGTCTTTCGCCGGTCCCGTTCCGTCTCCAGTGCCCGCGTTGCCATAATCGCAGGAACACTGCATCCAAACCCAAGTATCATTGGCAGAAACGCCTTACCCGAAAGCCCCGCCCTGCCCATAATCGTATCCATCACATAAGCCACACGGGACATATAGCCGCTGTCCTCCAGCATGGCCAGCGCAAAAAATAAAATGACAATATTGGGGATAAAAGTCAGGATACCGCCTACCCCCGCTATGATCCCGTCCACGATCAGCGAAATGAGCCAGGGCGCACACCCCACAAACAAAAGAAAACCCTCCGCCTGTCCGGACAGCCATCCCAGCGCATGTTCAAATCCGGCCTTCAGGAAATCTCCTACCAGAAAAGTCATCAGAAAGACAACACACATAATCAACAGGAATATAGGCACACCCCAGACGGGATGGGTCAGTATCCGGTCTATTTTGTCCGTAAAAGCTGCCTTTTTTTCTTTATGGAACAATACTTCTCTGACAATCATCTCTATGTAAGCATATTTTTGCTGAATGATCTCTTTTTCATAGCTTTTTTCCACTACGTTCATAATGGATATGGGGTGTTCGTTTCTCACATCCTCATCATTTTCCAACAGCTTGATCGCATGCCATCGGACACAGGAATGATTGGGAAACCGGGCCTGCATCATCACTTCCAGCTTGGCAATCTTATGTTCGATCTCTTCCCCATAGGTCAGTACATTGCCTGCCGCCCCCTCTTCACAGTGATGTATCACCGCGTGCAGCAGGATGCCCAGTCCTGTCCGTCTGGCTGCAGATACAGGCACCACCGGAATGCCGCCCAGCATTTCCGGCAGCCTGTGCAGATCAATTTCCATTCCCCGCTCTTCCACAATATCCATCATATTCAGCGCCAGAATCACCGGCTTTCCCAGCTCCAGAAGCTGCAGTGTCAGATACAGATTCCGCTCCAGGGAAGAGGCATCCACAACATTGACAATGGCGTCGATCTCATCATCCATCACACACTGTCTGGTCACTTTTTCTTCTATCGTATAACAGGTCAGGGAATAGATCCCCGGTGTGTCTATAATCGTCAGGCTGCAGTCCTCATATTCCGCGGCGCCTTCCTTTTTTTCCACTGTCACACCGGGCCAGTTAGCCACCTTCAGCCTGGAGCCTGTCACCGCATTGAACAATGTGGTCTTGCCGCAGTTGGGATTGCCTACAAATGCCACCTTGATTGTTTTGTTTTTTTCTGTCATACGGCAGTCTCCTCTCCCCGCTCTGCCTCTTCCTTTACCTCGATACTGGAAGAAATATGCCTGCCCAGAGCCAGTCTGGTCCCTCTCACCTGTATGATCATGGCCCCCTTTTTCTTACGGTTTAAAATTTTGACCCGGGTTCCGTCATTGATCCCCAGGGCCTGCAGCCGCCGGCTCACCGCTTCTTCCACAAACACCCCTTCCACCTGGTAAGAAATGCCCGCCTTTCCGTCGTACAATGTCATCGGTATCGTCTCCTGCCCGTTTCCATGCTCTTCTTGTATTTTTATTCCTGTTTATTTTAGCATGGATTTACCTCTGCTGCAATCCCGGAAGATATACTGCAGAGCGATACCTGCAGGCGTTTCTTTCTGTGCCGGTATCGCCCGCACTACTCCTTCCTTGCACCGGGCAGACGCAGCCGGAACACTCTTTCCATCAGTTCTTTGCCGTGAAAGGGAATCAGCGGATAAATATAACTGGTATTTGCCACCGTCCGGTTGCAGGCAATGCTCAGTCCGCAGACCACAATTGCGCCGATATACCCCCAGACGCCGAACAGGGCAGTGGCGATCAGATTGAGAATCCGCATAAATTTCAGGGCATAGCCCAACTCATAGCTGGACTGGGTATAATTGGCGATGGCTACGAATGCCATATACAGCATCACTTCCGAATTGAACCAACCACTGTTCACCGAAAATTCCCCCAGTACCAACGCCGCCATCACGCTTAAAGGTGTACTGAGCATGTTCGGGGTATTGACCGCCGCCAGCCGCAGACCGTCTATTGCCAGTTCCAGTACCAGAAACTGCCAGATCAGCGGCAGATTCACCTCATCCTGAATCAGAATAAAATCAAATCCTTCCGGTATCCACTGGGGATTCTGCATCATCAGCAAAAAAGTAGGGGTCAGAAAATAGGTCAAAAAAGCAATCAGGAATCTGGAAAACCGCAGGTAAGTGCCGGTAATCGGCGGAAAGTAGTAATCGTCGGCTTCATCAATCACATCAAATACTGTAGTGGGTGTAATCATGGCCGAGGGGGAATTATCCACCAGTATGACAATGTTTCCTTCCAGTACATGGGCTGCCGCCGTATCGGGACGTTCTGTAAACTTAAATTTCGGAAAGGGATTGTACCATTTACGCTTATACAGACATTCCGCCAGGCTTTCCTGGTTCATTGTAAGTGCATCCACATCAATATTGCGGATACCGTCTTTGATTTTTTCCAGAAATCCGTGATCCACTCTGGAATCCATATAACACAGCACGATATCTGTCTGTGAGCTTTCTCCTGCATTCATCATTTCCATGCACAGATCCGTACTGCGGATCCTTCTGCGGATCAGCGCCGTATTAAATACCACAGTTTCCACAAATCCGTCTTTGGAACCCCGAAGTACCTTATCCTTTTCCGGCTCGGACACACTTCTGGCCGGATAAGTCCGGGAATCAATCAGCACCGCTTTCTCATATCCGTCGATCATCAGGATCAGAACGCCGGACATCAGATTGTGTATGATATCATTCCAGGTATCACTTACATCGACTTCCACATAGGGCATATGTTTTTTCAGCATTTCATGGACATCTTCTGCCATTTCATCAGCAGTCAGTTCTATCAGGTACTGCAGTATCTTTTCCATCAGCTCATCTTTGCAGAACCCATCTATGAAATAAAAGCAGGATTCTTTTCCGCCGATATGAATCACCCGGTATACCACATCAAAATTCTTTCCGATAGATAGAATTTCTTTCATATAAGCCATATCCGGTGTGAGCTTTCCGGCCATTTTGGCTCCTGCCTGTTCCTGCGTCGTTTTCTGTCCTTTGTTTTCGGACTGATTTATATTCTGTTTCTCCGGCTGTTTTTTCAAAATAAAAAAACTCCTTTCGGACAATTTGAAATCAGTATGTCCTGAAAGAAGTTTTTTCATGCAGTTTTTATGTTACTTTCACCCGTTATCCATTCGTGCTGCCGAATCCGCCTGTGCGGACGGTTTCCGTATCATCATCCCTTGTCAGACCATACTCCAGAAAAACGCCCTGGATAAAGCCCATTCCCCGGTCTACCCTCAGTTCCATGCCCACTTTGGAATCATTGGTAATCCGCGCCATAATGTGTCCCTCATTGTCTGCATAGAAATAATCACTGTCAATGACGCCCACTGTATTGTTGAGCTGGAGCCGGTATTTAAAGCCCAGTCCGCTTCTGGGATACAGCATCAGCACCCAGTCCTCTTCCATCTCCACCCGGATGCCGGTGGGGATCAACAGCTCTTTGCCCGGACTGATGTTAAAGGTAATGGGCGCATGAAAATCATAGCCTGCGCTCCCCTTAGTGGCCCTGGACGGAAGTTTCAACTGTTCGTAAATCTCATCGATTTCCGCATCCGTAAATCCGGGCACTGCCTCGTTCAGATCCTGTGCAAACCGCTCTTTGCTCACCTTATAAAATTTTGCAACTCTTTTCATTTCTTCCTCCATTGTCTTATGCATAATCGCCGCAGTGCAGCACCGGACCGTAGCCGTCCGTCTGCGCCAGGCTTTTTCTTACGTCAATCACTCTCTGATTCCGGCTTCCTTTCCACATCAGCTTTGCATCCTGCTCATTTCTGTGAAATTCCCCGTCTACCAGCACATCAATATACTGCATCAACGGATCCTTTTTTATATGCTCCCACACATCCCCTGTATAGAGCCAGATTGTTTTCTCCGGCAGCTTTTCTCTGATTTCCGCCGCCAGATTTCTGACAGACATCCGGTTGGCCGGATGCAGCGGATCACCGCCGGAAAAGGTGACGCCGGAAATATAAGGTCTGGCAAGCAGCTCAAAAAGCTCTTTATGAGCCGCTTCATCAAATAAAAGGCCGCCGTTGGGATCCCAGGTCACCGGATTGTGACACTCCCGGCAACAGTGTGAACAGCCTGCCACCCAGAGAACCACCCGCAGGCCGTCTCCATTGAGCATATCATCCTTTGTAATATTATGATATCGCATTGCATTCTCCTGGCTCTTTGTTGTACCTGATGTTTTTCATTCTGACTGCTTTTTAGCCTTATTGCCCCGTTATCTTACAGTTACATGCTGATCCTGTCCGCAATCTCCGCCATCTTTGCATCGTTCAGCCGGGTATCGCCATGAATGCGGGAGTAAGACAGATATCCATTCATCCTGTCGATTTTGGTCAGATTGTGGCTGCCGCATTTCGGACAGACATCCATTTCCAGCTCCTGATGTCCGCAATCGTCACAATAGGCCAGAGACAGATTGACGCCTTCATATAGTCCCATCTCCATCGCCCGCCGGATCAATGTCTTAATGGCTTCTATATTATAGTCAATCGGATATTTCACATACTGGATCTTGCCCCCATTGGACATTTCCCAGAAACGGTATTCCATATCCTGTTTTTCAATCGGTGTAATATCCTCTGTGACATGACAGTGAAAACTGTTGCTCACATATTCCCGGTCGGAAACCCCTTCTACGATGCCGTATTTTTCCCGAAACTGCCGCACCTGCAGACCGCACAGATTCTCCGCAGGCGTTCCGTAGATCGCGTACAGATTGCCGTCCTGCTCCTTAAATTCATTGACCTTCTGATTGATATGCTCCAATACCTCCAGCGCAAAAGCTCCGTCCTCTACCAGAGATTTTCCGTTATAAAGCTCCTGCAGTTCATTGAAGGCCGTAATTCCAAAGGAAGCCGTGGCAGATTTCAGAATCGGCTTGATCTTGTCTGTCAGCTTCAGATGGCCGCCCAGAAAACCGCCCTCGCAGTAAGCCAGCGGATTGGTGGAGGCACGCATCTCTCCCAGATACGCATAAGTCCTGATATGGAGCTGACGGATCAGATTCAGATAGTAGTCCAATACTTCATAAAAATCCCGGCTCTCCTGTCTGGCCCTGGCCAGAATCATAGGCAGGTGCAGGGAAACCGCACCGATATTAAAACGGCCCACAAAGACCGGCACATCCTGATCGTCTGCCGGATGCATCCCGCCCCGCTCATACCAGGGAGACAAAAATGCCCGGCATCCCATAGGAGAGATGATCTTTCCGTACTGTTTATACATGCTGGCAATATATCCCCTGCCGGTCAGTGAAAGCCAGTCCGGATACATGGTTTTGGCAGAACACTGCACTCCTGCTTCAAACACATCCTCCAGCTCTCCGCCCGGTCCGTGCAGATTTTCATCATATAAAAACACGATCTTGGGAAACAGTACCGGCTTTCTGCACTCTGCCTTACCCTGTCCCTTCTGACGCACATGCAGCATGGATATCGTCGCCAGTCTGGCAAACCGTCCTGTACCCGTACCTGCCGTCACCGTAATAAACGGATAATCCCCTCTGCTGCTGGCGACCGTATTGAATTTATATTCCCAGCCCTGAAATCCCTGTTCAAATTCCCGTACCACATCTGCGTAGGCCTCCGCCTCCGCCCGCTCCCGGTCTATGCCAAGCCCTGTGTATTTGTCAATGGCACGACGGTAAGATTTTTCAGCATACGGCTCCAGAATCAGATCCACACTGGGCACGGTAAAACCGCCGTACTGCTGGCTGGCGGCGCTCAGAACGATATCTCCGATCACATCAAAGGCAACATCCAGCGTCTTTGGCTCATTGTACCAGATATTTCCCATCTCAAAACCACCGGAGAGTACATGCTCCACATCAAAGAGACAACAGTTCATCGTATCTCTTCTGGCAGACATATCATGCACATAAATATAACCGTCCCGGCATGCCTGTATCTCTTCGGTGGTCATAAAAAACTTCTGATACAGCTCCTTATTGAGCTGGTTGAAAATCAGGCTCCGCTTCGTGGACACCAGTGCAGAATCCGTATTGGCATTCTCCTTGTCCCCTACATACATAATGGACTGGCTCTTTTTGTACACATCGTCCAGCATCCGGACAAAATCCTGCTTATAATTCCTGTAATCCCGGTAGCTTTTCGCCACAATGGGTTTCACCTGCTCCAACGCGCTTTCCACAATATTGTGCATCACAGGAATGGGAATTGCATCCGTATCCATCTCTTCCGCCTTGTCTATGACATACTGACATATATGTCGTTTTTCTTCTTCGGTAAATTTAGTCAATGCACGATAGGCGGATTTCCCCACCGCATCTATAACCTTCTGTACATTGAACGCTTCCCGGCTTCCGTCTTTTTTAATCACCCATGTCTGCCGGCCGGGCTGAAACTCCCTGCTGTAATCCATAGTATCTTCTTTTTCCCTGTCTGTGGTATACATCGGTCATCCTCCCGCCGATCGCTTCCTTTTGTATCCGCTTTAATGATCATTCTCTGCAGGCGCTGCTTTGGCGTCCTTTGCTTTTCTCCATTTTATTCCGGTCACACAGGCCGTCACCGTCAATGCCACAAATACCGCAAATAAAATCAGATAAGAGATAAAATATCCAAAAAATGCAGTTACGTTTTCCATATTACATTCACCCTTTCCCTCTAAAGTGGCGGCTCCCAAAAGTCCGCCGGCCCGCGGAGCTGTAATGGCAATCCGCAGGAACACAAAATCATTATAAACAATCCACCGGCAAAAAGCAATCATACCTGATAAATATCCGTCAACAGATTCCCTCCGTCCGCCGCTGCCGTGGCCAGTTTGTCGCACCGCTCATTCTCCGGATGGCCGTTATGGCCTTTCACCCAGGTGAATTTTACTGTATGAGGCTCCTTCGCCGCCAGCAGCCGCTTCCACAGATCAATATTTTTCACCGGTCCTGCCGAACCTTTCCAGCCCTTTTTCAGCCATCCGGTAATCCAGTTTTTATTAAACGCATCCGTAACATATCTGGAATCGGAAATCACTTCCACTTCGCATGGCTTTGTCAGCGCTTCCAGTCCGATGATCACCGCCATCAGCTCCATCCGGTTGTTGGTGGTTTTCCGATACCCGGCGCTGTATTCCCTGGTATGCAGTGTTCCCTCTCTGTCTGTATAGTGCAGGATTGTCCCATAACCGCCGGGACCGTCCGGATTGCCTCTTGCTGACCCGTCCGTATATATGGTTACTTTCATTTCCACATTCCCTCCTTTAGAAAATGCGCCGCACACGCTCTGGCATGTTCCACGATCTCCCTGTCATATCCCACTGCCTCCAACAGCTTTATGGCATTGTTCTGATCCGCCCGCCCCCGCAACAGACGATAGGAAAACCGCATATCCCCATTTCTGATCTCTTCCGTAAAATAATAATTGTCATATTCCCGCTCCAGCAGGCCGGTCAGCTCCCTGTCATGCGTCGCCGCAAAACAGACCATCCCCGGCGGCCTGATGCTTTTTAAAATCTGCGCCGATGCTGCAATCCGCTCCACAGTGCCTGTACCGCGCAAAATCTCATCCACAAAACAAAACACCGGAAGCCAGGCTTTTCTGCCTCCGTCCAGTATCCGTTTCAAAGAAAGAATCTCAGCCATATAGCTGCTCCTGCCTGTCCCGACTTTGCTCCCGCTGTCAGTCATAGCCGTATAGATACGGCAAAAAGGAGCCGTCATCCTGTCGGCAAGCGCTGTATGAATCGTCTGCGCCAGCAGCAGATTCACCGCAATGGTTTTTAAAAAAGTGGATTTGCCGGAGGCATTGGAACCTGTCAGGAGCACACCCGCTCCCTCAGAGAGACGGATGCTGTTGGCAACCGGAGCATCCAGCAGAGGATGTACACATTCTGCAATATAAAATCCTCTGTTTTCTTTTCCTTCCGCTTCATATGCCCCCTGTTCTGAGTCCGGCCTGAAAGCCGGATATAAAACAGGGATGCAGTACCGGGGCAGTGACATGCGATACATGGCGATACTGACAGCCGCATCCAGAAATCCGATGCAGTCATAACCATACCGGATCTCTTTCTCCAAAGCTGCTATGGTATTCTGAAGCGCCGCAAACTGTATGATATCAGGATGCAGAAGCATACGGATATAATCCCCAAACAGAGAAAGCGGACTGCTGCTGCCTGCGCCGCACTGCATCACCCAGAAACTGCGGTGCCTTAAAACCCTGAGTCTCATGATACAACTGCCAAGCTCCGTATCCATCCCCACATTCCGTTCCAGTTCGGTCCGAATGTCCGCATCCAGCTCATCACATAGCTTTTCCAGATTCCGGACCATACCAAGCAGCCATGCGATACAGCGCAGGTACGGCAGTATCCCGGCCCGCTCCCGAAAATAAGTCAGAATCTGCACGATCATGACTCCCACCAGAAAAACCAGTCCGGCTCCTCCCAGTCTCAACGCCGCAAAAACAGCCGCGAAACAGGCCAGTATCCCAAGATAATCCCTCACCGGCTTTTTTCTTTTCATACGCCCCATCGCTGTCAGAACGTCCGAACATACCATTCCCTTTACTTTGCCGATCTCCGCCAGCAGCATCTGTATATGGATCCGTTCCTTTTTATGGGTCATAAAATAATCTGCCGTTTTCTCCCATTTCTCTGCTTCTTCCCGATTTTCCGCCGGATGATGCAGCGCCGTATACAGATATTCTGTACCTGCCTGCGACAAGGTATAGTCCAGTCTGCAGAATACATCATCCATATCCAGTTCCTTCCAGGTGATTTCATCAATAACAAAGGAGGACTGTTCTGCTTTTCCCGCCTGTCTTTTGCTTTCTGTTTCTGTACCGGTCCGCTTTGTCAGCCTGTTTTCCTCTGCTGCCACTGTTTTTTTCTCTGCTTCCCGTGCTTCTTCATATTTCCTGGGCGGTCTGCCGCAATACTCCGCAAATAAGGCCTGCTGTTTTCTTTTCTTCTGCCCCTCTTCCCACATCCCTCTCAGAAACAAAGCCGCAAGCGCCGCCGGAATCATTGCCAGCAGTATTCCATAGCTCACAGCTCAAACTCCTGGCCGGCTGCCGTGATCTCTCTGACCTGACCGGCATATTTTCTGCCGGTTTCACATGCCAGAAATCTGGGAATCACCGCATAGTCCTCCCACATATGCATGGGAAACACCGCATCCGCCCTGGTCTGTTCCAGAAACAGCTTAAGTCCCAGATGGAAGCTCTCCCCCAGTCTGGGATCCAGAGGCACGAAAGCCGCATCAAAATGCCTGCCTGAAATACGTTCTATTTCTTCCTGATAGTCCTGCTTCATCCGGGCATTCCATGCAGGCTCCTCACCCTCCCAGTGCCACCAGTTCAGATCTCCCGCATGATAAATCGTCTGTCCTTCCGCGCTGACCACAAATGCCACGCCCTCATCCGTGGAACGCAGTGTTTCAACACTAACATCCTCCCGTCTGACCACCGTCCGCTTTCCCACACGGGTAATGGCAGAGAGCACGGCTTCCTCCACACCTCTGCGTTTCAGATAGTTTTCATTCAAACGAATATCCGGGCCAAGAAAATAATGTATGTTCTTATATTGACTGAAATAATCAAAGATTTGCAGTACAAAATGATCCTGATGCTTATGCGATGCAAAGAACAGGATCGTCTTATCCTGATCCCATACCGGCAGCTTACCCTGTATATAATCAAATATCAGCACATGCTTCTGCAGCTCTACGGCAAAACCGCTGTGGTACAGATAAGTCACTTTCATTTTTCACGCTCCTTCCTCTGAAACGGTACAGCCCTGATGTGAATATATCAGCTTTTGCCTGCCGGCATAAAACATATGCGATTTCAGTTATCAATATGCTTACCTTTGTAATATTTTCTATTTACCTTAACCTTACAAAATCAGCATCGCATCTCCAAAACTGAAAAACCGATACCGTTCCCTTACCGCTTCTTCATAGGCCGTCAGGACCTGCTCCCGGCCTGCCAGCGCAGATACCAGCATCAGCAGCGTGGACTGGGGCAGATGAAAATTGGTAACCAGTCCGTCCAGAACCTGAAACCGATATCCCGGATAAATAAAAATATCCGTACTGCCCTGCCAGGGCTGTACCATACCGTCTGCTGCCGCACTTTCCACGGTACGGCAGCTTGTAGTGCCCACACAGATGATACGTCCTCCCCGGCGTTTTGTCTCATTGATCAGATCAGCCGCTTCCTTTGTCACTTCACAATATTCCGAATGCATATGATGCTCTTTCACATTTTCCACCTTAACCGGGCGAAATGTGCCAAGCCCCACATGCAATGTCACACAGGCAATCCGGACTCCTTTGGACGCAATTTCCCGAAGCAGCTTTTCCGTAAAATGCAGGCCCGCCGTAGGAGCCGCCGCAGAGCCTTCATATCTGGCATATACGGTCTGATACCGGTTTTTATCTTCCAGCTTATGTGTGATATAGGGCGGCAGCGGCATCTCTCCCAGCTCATCCAGCACCTCTTCCCAGATGCCCTCATACTGAAACCGGATCAGACGATTGCCTTCATCCACCACCTCTGTCACTTCCCCGGTCAAAAGGCCGCCGCCGAACTGCAGTCTGGTACCCGGCCTGGCTTTCCTGCCCGGCTTTACAAGGGTTTCCCATACATCCTGCTCCCGCCGCTTCAAAAGCAGCAGCTCCACCGCCCCGCCGGTGCCTTCTCTCACTCCATAGAGTCTGGCCGGTATCACTTTGGTATTGTTCAGCACAAGACAGTCTCCCGGCTGCAGAAACTCCCCGATCTCCCGAAAAGAGCGGTGCGCCCTGCTGCCGGTTGCCCGGTCCAGTACAAGCAGTCTGGAACCGCTCCTGTCCGCCAGCGGATCCTGTGCAATCAGCTCCGCTGGCAGAGCAAAATCATAATCCGAAGTTTTCAATCCATTCATTTGGTATTGTTCATCCCATTGTATTTTAAAAATGCAGCATAGCCCCGCTTCGTTTCAAACACATCCGCCTTGCTGGTCGCTTCCCAGGGGGCATGCATATTCAGTACGGCCACGCCGCTGTCTATTACCTGCATCCCATACAGCGCCAGAATATAAGCGATGGTACCGCCGCCGCCCAGATCCACCCTGCCCAGTTCCGCCGTCTGCAGACGCACCTGTTCCTTCTCAAAAATGTCCCTGATATAGGCAATGTACTCTGCATTGGCATCATTGGAGCCGGATTTTCCTCTGGAACCCGTAAATTTATTAAATACCATGCCCCTTCCCATATAGGCCGCGTTTTTCTTATCATAGCTGGCGGCATAGGTAGGATCAAATGCACTGCTCACATCCGAAGAAAGCATGGTGGAAGCAGCCAGACATCTGCGCAGGGCCAGATCATGATAGTCTCCGCACAACGCCATCAGCTCTGCCACACTGTTTTCAAAAAAACGGGAACGCATACCGGTGGCCCCCACACTGCCGATCTCTTCCTTATCCACCAGAATGCAACATGCCGTGCGCATCGGCGCCTCCAGCTCCAGCATCGCCTTCAGAGATGCAAAGGCACAGACCCTGTCATCCTGTCCATAAGCCAGGATCATACTGCGGTCAAAGCCTGCCTCTCTTGCTTTGCCTGCCGGAACCACTTCCAGTTCTGCGGAAAGAAAATCCTCTTCCTCCATATCATAATCGTCTTTTAAGAGTTTCAAAATCCCCTGCTTCACCGGATCTTTCTTATTCTCTGTTTTTTTCTCATCAGAGCTGCCTTCCTCTGTCTGCTCTTTCTCCTGTTCCAGCTTCAGCGGCCGGTTGCCCACGATAATATCCAGCGCTTCTCCTTCGATCACTTTGTTGGCCTTTTTCTCCAGTTGTTCCGCAGCCAGATGAATCAGCAGATCAGAGATAAAGAAAACCGGATCCTCCGCATCCTCACCGACTTTGATTTCTATGGTAGTGCCATCCTTTTTGACCACAACGCCATGAAGCGCCAGCGGAATAGTCACCCACTGATACTTTTTCACACCGCCGTAATAATGGGTATCCAGATAAGCAAAGCCTCCCTCCTCATACAGAGGATCCTGCTTCACATCCAGACGGGGCGAATCCACATGGGCACCCAGTATATTCATGCCCTCTTCCAACGGACGGCTGCCGATATGAAACATTACGATAGATTTATTCATGCAGACATGGTATACCTTATCGCCTGCCTGCAGAGAACGCCCGGCGCCACGCACCGCTTCCAGCTCCTGATAGCCTTCTGTTTCGATTCGGTTCACAATATAATCGATACATTCCCGCTCTGTTTTGCCTTCATCCAGAAACTGCATATATTCTTTTGTAAAATGTTCCAGTTCTTTTAACCGGTCAGCGTCATAGGTTTCCCATACATTCTGTTTTTCCACTTGTTTGCTCCCTTTCCTGTTCTGTTTCTGATTTTACTGCCGCAGCTCGATTCCCATATGCTCCAGCCCGTTTATGATTTTTTTCATCACGCCCAGAATATCGGACTCTTCCAGTGTTCTGTCCTGTGCACGGAAGGTAACGGAATATGCCATTGATTTATACCCTTTCTGAATCTGGGCCCCCTCATAGAGATCGAACAGATGACAGCTTTCCAGCAGCTTTCCGCCCCGCTGACGGATCATGGCTTCGATCTGACCGGCCAGAACTGTTGCCGGCACCACCATGCTGATATCCCGGCTTACCGCAGGGTATTTGGCGATTCCCATATACTTCCGGTCAAAGGTGGCAAACCTGACCACCTCCGGCATATCCAGTACAGCCACATAGACTCTTGTGCCGATTCCGTAATTGTCGGCAGCCTGGGGATGCAGCTCTCCCAGATAACCCACCTCCGCATTTTCATAACAGATCCGCGCCTGCCGTCCAGGATGCAGGAAGGGCTTACCCCCGTCCGGATCGTATACGGCAGGCTTCTTCATACCAATGGTGGTGAAAAATTCTTCGATCACACCCTTCATGGTAAAGAAGTCCCCTTCTCCATACATCCCCAGGGTAAGCTGCATCCGCTCATCCGGCAGCTCCGTAACCGGTATCTGATGCGGCAGATAGATATTACCCAGCTCATACAGACGCACATTTTTATTTCTTCTATTATAATTAACAGACAGCGAGGTCAGTATACCATTTAACGACATGGTTCTCATCACAGAGAAATCCTCTCCCAGAGGATTGGAAATGGTTACCGCGCTGCGCAGCACACTGTCCTTGGGAAGCATCAGCTTATCGTACACCTTAGGACTTTCAAAGGAATAACTCATTCCCTGTGAAAATCCCCAATGCTCTGCAATATCCCTTGCCTTTTCCTCTATACGCAGCTTAAAGGGCAGACTTCCCGTTGTAGCCTCGCCACTTGGTAAGGTGGCAGGAATCTTGTCATACCCGTAAAACCTTGCCACTTCCTCCGCAATATCGGCAAACCCTTCCAGATCCTGCCGGAAGGAAGGAATGACAAGCAGATTTTCCTCTTCTCTGTATACCAGCTCCAGCCGCTCAAAAAACCGCAGCATATCATCTCTGGGTATCTTTGTCCCCAAAAACCCGTTGATCCGCTCCGGCTCAAAAGGTATTTTGCGCAGCGGTGAAAGAGGAGCGCCGTCCTCTGCCATACCGCCCACAACCCGGCCGCAGCCCAGTTCTTCAATCAACTGACAGGCCCGATTGATAGCTGCCTCTGCATTTCTGGGATCCAGCCCTTTTTCGAATTTGCCGGAGGCCTCTGTCCGCAGACCGATGCGCCTGGCCGATTTCCGGATATTGGCGCCATGAAACGTGGCTGCCTCAAAAAGTACGGTTTTCACCTCGTCGGTAATCATGGAATTTTCACCGCCCATAATACCTGCGATACCGATTTCCTTTTCCGCATCGCAGATCATCAGCACCTCACTGTCCAGCTTCCTGTCCTGTCCGTCCAGAGTCCGGAACACATCCCCGTCCTTTGCCCGGCGCACGATGATCTTATGCCCGGCGATGGTATCCAGATCATAGGCATGCATGGGCTGTCCGTACTCTTCCATCACATAATTGGTAATATCCACCAGATTGTTGATGGGACGGATCCCACTGGCCGCCAGACGCCGCTGCATCCATTTCGGAGAAGGCCCAATCGTAATATCCGTACATACTCTGCCGCAGTAACGGCTGCACAGATCTTTATCCTGTACCTCCACACTGACATAATCCTCCGTCTTTCCGTGTTCTTTCCGGATTTTCACCTCAGGCATAAGAAACGGCTTTTGAAATGTTGCCGCTGCCTCTCTTGCGATCCCCAGCACACTGTAACAGTCTACCCGGTTGGAAGTAATCTCATATTCAAATACGGTATCCCTAAGGCCCATGGCTTCCACGGCATCCGCACCTACCTGTGCGTCCTTTGGGAAAATATAGATGCCGTATTCCGGCGCATCCGGATACATGGCTCTGTCGCATCCCAGCTCTTCCACGGAACACATCATCCCATTGGAAGGAACGCCCCGCAGCTTTCCTGCCTTGATGGCGATACCGTCCTCCGGCAGAGGACCGTCCGAATGGGCGCTGCCCGCCACCCTGCCGCCGTCCAGCACCACAGGAATCTTATCCCCTTCCTTCACATTTGGCGCACCGGTTACGATCTGAATGGTTTCCGTCCCGATGTCCACCTGACAGACAATCAGTTTATCCGCATCCGGATGCTTCTCTATCGTTTTAATCTGGCCGATCACAATTTTTTCCAGATTTTTATCCAGTCTTTCCATACCCTCTACTTTTGTACCGGACAATGTCATAGCATCGCAATATTCCTGATCCGTACAGGCAAGCTCCGGCACATACGCTTTGATCCAAGATAACGCTGTATTCATATCGTTTCATTCTCCTTTTTCCTGATCTGTCCCTAAAACTGATTTAAAAACCGAATGTCATTTTCATATAAAAGGCGCATATCATCAATCTCATATTTCAGCAGAGAGATGCGTTCCAGGCCCATGCCGAATGCAAATCCCGTATACTCCCTGGGATCAATACCGCACATTTCAAATACATGGGGATGCACCATACCACATCCAAGAATCTCGATCCAGCCGCTGCCTTTACAAAACCGGCAGCCAACCCCCTTACATTTAAAACAGCTTACATCCACCTCCGCACTGGGTTCCGTAAAAGGAAAATGATGCGGCCGGAACTTTACTTTTGTATCCTTTCCGAACAGCTCCTTTGCAAACTCCGCCAGTGTTCCCTTTAAATCCGAAAAAGTAATATTTTTATCCACCACCAGACCTTCGATCTGATGGAATGAGGGAGAATGGGTGGCATCCACCTCATCCGAACGGAACACCCGGCCCGGTGCAATCATACGGATCGGCAGTCGTCCCTGCTCCATCACACGGGCCTGTACCGGAGAAGTCTGAGTACGCAGCAGGATATCCCCGTTAACATAGAAAGTATCCTGCTCATCCCGTGCCGGGTGATCCGCCGGAATATTCAGGGCTTCAAAATTATAAAAGTCTTTTTCCACCTCCGGGCCTTCCACCACCTCATAGCCCATACCGATGAAAATCCGTTCCACCTCTTCCATCGCAATGGTGTTGGGGTGGCGGTGCCCCACCGGGCTTTTCTGCGCAGGCAGGGTCACATCGATCACCTCTGCCTTCAGCCTTGCCTCCCGGATCCGCTGTTCCATCCCTGATTTGGCATCCTCCAGGGCATTTTCTATCTGCTCCCTTGCCTCATTGACAAGCTGCCCCACTCTGGGCCGCTCCTGGGGCGCCACCTCTTTCATACTTTTCAGCACTGCCGTCAGCTTGCCCTTTTTACCAAGAAATGCCACACGGACTTCCTGCAGCCCGTCCAAAGCGCTTGCTTCCCTGATCTTCTCAAGCGCTTCCTCTTTGATCTGTTCCAGTTTTTCTTTCATCATAGTCTCCTTTATATCTTTCTATTATTTGCAAAGTTTTGATATTAAAAATGAAAAAGAATCCTGCCCGCAGGATAAATTCGGAGGGATTTCCTATAGAATAAAAAATCCCCTGCATATCGCTATGCAAGGGACGGATATTTCCGCGGTACCACCCATGTTCCTGCCCTGTATGGACAGACTCTCAACCGGCGTAACGTGCTCCTGCGTCCCGGCCTACCGGGCAGTCTGTACTGCCGTTCCGCCGGGCGGCTCCGGTGGGAAATTCAAACCGCATCCGAACCTGAGGAAGCTCACAGCCGCCGACCTCCTCTCTCTGAAGGGAAATGCACCTCTACTGACACCATCTAAGCCTTTGCCTATCAAATTGACTCTATTCTAAACGTTTCGGAAAGGAATGTCAAATACTATTTTCATAACCTTTATTTCATGATTTTTTCCAGCAATGCTTCATAGCTATCCACCACATCGTAAACCACCCTGCCTTCGCTGATGGCTTTGAAATGTTCTCTGGCACAGTGAATCTTGGCTGCTTCCATCAGGCGCAACTGACAGGAATCGTCAGACCCCTTGGTTTCCGCAACAAAGTAAACCTGTCCGGCCAATCCTTCCCGGAAGGCAATCGCCCAGTCGGGGGTATAACGGCCCATTGGCGTGGAAATAGAAAAACCGTCCGGCAGTTTCACATAGACCAGTACCTCCTCCGACGCCTCCAGTTTCCCGGCAAAAGCCTTTTCACCCTCAGAGTCATATCGGATATGGTCATAGAGATGCTTGTTTGCCCTCATAACATTCACTCCCGGCCTGCCTTTGATCACAGCCGCCGTCAACACCTCTGTATCATATTTCTCTTCCAGGGCCTGATAGGAAATATGCTCTGTCAAAGCTGCTGCCTTCTGGCTGTTGATCAGGGATGCCGCCTGCATGATAAATGTCTCCGGATTCTTTTTAAACTGATCAAACACCGGCTTTTCCATGCCTGTCAGAATCTGTATCATCGCTTTTCTGGTGAGACCTGTCTCTTCCACCAGTTTTCCGATCAGATCATATTTTATACGGCTGCCGTTTGGTTCCTGTACCCTATATCTGACCGAAGTTTCTCTGATCATGGCAGTCCCCTCCAGCAGCGCGTCTCTCGAAGAAATCTCTTCCATCCCGCCGGTTTCCACCTGCAGACAGATCTCAGGAACACGCAGTCCGCTGTTCAAAGCAGCAATTGATCTTCTCACCAGATCGTCTGTATCAAAAGACACTGTATATACCGATTTGGTATTGATACTGTCCCAAAGCGCCCGGAACACTTTACTTTTTAACTTTTCTTCATCAATCCGCAGTTCGATGTTTTTCTCCCGGGCATTTTCCGGCATGAGGGTTCTGCCATTGTAAACACTGTCCAGAATTTCGATAACAAATGGTTCAAATCCGGCGGCTTCGTCGGCCACCCGGACCGTCTGCCTGGCTCTGTCCGCATAATACAAATCAGTCAGCGCTCCCTGCCGGTCCACATAGCCATTCTGAACCAGATCCACAAATATGGCCAGGGCCAGATCGGCTGTAACGGCAAACCGTTTTCCTTTCTCATCCGTTACTATCCGGTCCCGGAACAGATCCTGCGTCACTTTTACCGGCCTGTCGGCAACGGTTTCTGCCAGTTCACTCTGCAGTCCCCTGGCAAAACTTTCATAACTCTCACTGGCTATCACCGTCAGCACATTCACCGCATGGACCTGTTCTCCCAATATCGTATCATCCATACGCACCCCGTCCCGGTCCACACACAGCCGAAGCCCCCGGCCCACTTCCTGACGCCTGCGCACATCACTGCCGCTCTGTTTCAAAGTACAGATCTGAAATACGTTTGGATTGTCCCAGCCTTCCCGCAGGGCGGAATGGGAAAAAATGAAACGCACCGGTGACTTCTCAGGGTCCTGTTCCAGCAAAAGCGCCTTATTTTTCATAATCAGATCATAGGCATCTTTATCATCCGATGTTTTTTCCCGTTTATCTCCCAGTTTGCTGTTGGTCATCCTCCCTTTTTTATCCACCGAAAAATAACCGGCATGGGTGTCCGTTACAGAAATAGAATCCAGATATTCTTCATAGGCATCTTCACCGATTTCCCGCTGCCGGAATCGAAGGATATCTGTATATTCCTCTTCAAACATTCTGGCAAATATACCGCTTACAGGCCCGCCGTCTGCGTCATATTGCCGATAATGTGCCACCTCATCAATAAAAAACAAAGACAGCACCTTAATTCCCCTTCTAAATAACGCTCGTTCTCTTTCAATATGGGACAGAATCGTTTCCCGGATCTGAATACGTCGTATCTGTTCCTCGTCTGCCCTGCCGATCATCTCTCCTGCATACAGCTTCACACCGTTTAAAAATTCCACAGAATTGTCGCGTCCGTCAATGCTTTTGACCACAAATCCGTCCCTGTATTCTTCCAGCTTCCCCTGACTGCCGGAATGCTCGTACAGATTAAATCCCACCCCGGCAAGCCGGGTCTGCCTGCGGATACCGGATAAACCCCGATAGTCAAACTGCAACACTGCCTTGGGCGCCGCCTTCGACAGACGGAGGCTTTCCAGATATACATAGCCGTCCGCCGCCTCTGCTTTTGTCTCTGTGATTCCCTTGACTGCGATTTTTTTCACCAGATGTCTGTTGTACGCTTCCATCGCATCCAGCCGGTATACCATATTGTATATGCTGTCCGTCCGGTGTGTGGCCGAATAACGAAGCGTCATCAGAGGATGAAACCGCTTCAGGCTTTCCCTGGTCTGCTTTCCTTCCACCGACTGAGGCTCATCGATGATCAGAATCGGTCTTGTTCCGGCAATGACATCAATAGGCCTGCGGCTTCTGAACGCATCCAGACGCAGATAGATCCTTCTGGCATCCTTTCCCTTCGCATTAAATGCCTGCGCATTGATAATCATTACATGGACAGCGTTATCCGATGCAAAATGACTCAATTCCGACAAACGGGAAGAATTGTAGACAAAAAAACGGATTTTTTTTCCGTATTCCTCTGAAAAATGCTCCCCTGTCATCTGAAAAGCCTGATACACCCCTTCCCGGACTGCGATGCTGGGAACCACTACCACAAATTTGCTCCAGCCATACCGCTGATTCAGTTCATAGATCGTCTTAATGTAGGTATAAGTCTTGCCTACCCCGGTTTCCATCTCTATGGTCAGATTGTAAGTCCCCTTCAGCTCCTCTGAGGGCGTGATCTGATTTCGTTTCTGTACCCGCCTGATCTGCTCCAGTATCCTGTCTTTTCCCAGCTCCGGTATCAGTTCCGCATTGGGCCAGAGGGTGAAATCTGCTCCTTCCGTCAATGTTCTCTGATAATACCCCGTCCCTTCTTCCATCCGGCTTGAGGGAGTCAGATAAGGCTGCCCGTCAAACACATCTGCCACCGCTCTTGCCGCATCGGCCTGAAATTTCTGCTGTTTAAACTGCAGCTTCATACACAGTCCTCCTAAATCACCTTTACTTTCGTAGACGGAGCAAGCAGTTTAAACAGCTCCTGCGCATTGATCTTGGCCGGGCTATCGGAAAAACTGCTGTCACAAAATACGGCCCGGCGGGGCCTGCGCATTGCAATGGCCCGGATCACGGTATGGGAAATGTTCTCATCAAAGCATGCCATCAGCTCCCCATTATGATACGTATGAATCGTAAAGCCTTCCATCTCCTCCGACGTATGTGGCAGGGACAGCAAAAGTCCCCATTCCAGCACACAGCCAAAGAGCAGGTCCAGCGCCGTCCGATCCTCTTTGATGTTGGACTCCAACCGGGCCAGAAATGACTGCTCATAGGCATCCGCACTGAAATACACATCTTTTCTGTTGGAATCGGACACCCGAAACACCCGGAACCCGTCATCAAATACCGCGTCCGGATGTTCTCTCCCAATCAGCTCCCCACTGCGGCGGATCCGTTCTTTTCCGATGTCACAGATCGTCTGGTAGCCGGCCTGACACGCTGCACTGTTTGCAGGGCAGGCTTCCGGTATCTGTACCATAATAAATTTCCTCTGCCCGCCGTCCTCTGCGTTCAGCTTCATCACCGCATGCGCCGTTGTGGCCGAACCGGAAAAAAAGTCCAGACAGATCCCGTCCCGCCCCATCCCAAGCTGCAGCAGCTTATACAACAATCCCACCGGTTTGGGATTGTTGAACGGAGAAATGCCGTCAAACAGTTTTTTCAACATCTGTGTCCCGTTGGCGGTGGTTTCCACATCGTCCCACCATGTCTTAACCACCTTTCCCCGTTCCTTTGCTTCTCCCAGAAAACGCTTCCGCTGTGGGCCGCCATCCCCTGTTTTCCCAAACACGATCCGGTCCTGTGCCAGAAGCTGTCTGAATTTATCATAATCATTTTTCCAACTGCAGCCCGGATTGGGACGATACACGACCCCGGTCTTGGGATTTATGATTTCATACTGCTGATTCGGCCTCCAGCCGCCCACCTGAAAGGGATCTGCCTTCCAGGGGCCACGCGGATCATGATCCGGATTGGAAAATCCTTCTCCGTCCTCTGCAATCCGAAATTCCGTCCGGTTTGCCACAAAATAGGAAATATCTTTAAAATACACCAGGGTATATGTATGGGAAACGGAAAGCAGCGCAGTATTGGTCACAGATTTGGTGGAATTCCAGAGAATATCGCCGCAGTAGTTGTCTGCTCCAAAGATTTCATCTGTTATTTTTTTCAGATTATGAAACTCCGCATCGCTGATACTCATCATCAGGACTCCGTCCCCGGACAACAGATTCCGCGCCAGCAGCAGACGGGAATACATCATAGAACACCAGTTTGAATGAAAGCGGGGATTGGCCCCGTTGTTTTCCTGAAACAGCAGGTTGCCATCCCCATCCACAGCTCCTGACAATTCCCGGTATTCTTCGTCGTCCATACCATAATGATCCGGATATACAAAGCTGTCTGAGCCGGTATTATACGGGGGATCAATATAAATCATCCGGATCTTTTCCAGATAACTTTCCTGCAGGAGCTTTAACACCTCCAGATTGTCCCCCTCGATATACAGATTTTCTGTAGTATCCCAGTTTCTGCTTTCCCTGGGACAGGGACGGAGTGTATTTCTGGTGGGTCTGTTGGCTTCCGCTATGGAAGCCTTTTTTCCCACCCAGGTAAACGCATACGACTCCTCTCCCTCCGCTGCCTCATCACAAAGCATCTGCCGTAGTGTTTCATACTGAACGGATTTGTGTATGGTCCCGTCTTTCCCTGCTCTCTCCACCACACAGTTGGGAAATAGTTTCTGAAACGCCTCCATATTCTTATGGGCAAGATTTTCCGTTTCCAGCCTCATTTTATCCATAAATAAATCTGTCTCCTTTTTCAAATCCCTGATCCGGGCAGCAGAGGACCTCCCACAACGCGCTGCCTGCGGGAAGTCATCACGCACGCCCCAACCCGTTCCGGAACCACCTTCTCTTCCTCCGGCGGCAGCTCTGCCATACTGTTCAGTCTGCGCAGATAAGCGGAAAACTGCCCAAAGGTCAGCTTATATTCATCCGTCAGAAGATATTCACATCTTCCTCCATACCTTCTGCCCGCTTCCTGCTCCGCCAGATACTGCTCCAACGCTGCATAGTCAAATCCTTTTACATACATGACCTTCACCTGATTGCTGTCACCTGGCCGTTCTGAATAGTTTACCAGCAGCAAATACCCCTGCAGACGGCGGGCACTCTGCCAGAGAGAATAAAATTTCTTCCAGTTATAGGGATAATACCTGGGATGGGAAGTGTGGGGCGTCACCCGGTCACTCTCACACTTTAAATATTCAAACAGATAATAATGCCCCCGTACATAATAAAGGGAATCATGATCGAATCCGTGGGTTTCTTCTCCCTGCAGCGCTCTCTGAAGAAACAGTTTTACGGAATCGTCACCTTTTCCAATGGCCTTGCTCTTATTCATCTCTCAGCCTCCTGCACTGTGCCTCGTCTCCACGGCCCGTTTTCCGCCGTCTGCCCTTTTCTCTCCCCAGTGTATCATGAAAGCCTGTGAGATTCAACTTTTGTCCCATACAGGCAAATTCAGTCTGCTTTTTTCACCTCCACTTCCGCAGACGCTGCCGCCACCTTTGCAACCTCGCTTCTCTCACACCCCTTATCCAATTTATCCAGGGCATCTTTATCATCCACCAGATAGATATACAGTCTGGAAATCTCTTTTCCCTGCACTGCGCTGACACACCGGCCCTGATATTCTTCTACCCTTCTGAGCATCTCATCATCCTGATTGAATACAATGGTACAACAAGTCTGATACACTTTTCCCTGCCGTTCCATATATTCCTCATAGGTCAGTCCAAACTCATCCGAACCGCCTGTCTTTTCCCGCATCATGTTTTCAAACTCTTCCGGCGTCATGGCGTTTTTCACATAAGGTACATCTGTATAAGTAATCACCTGATACGGTGATACCACCACCTGGTCTATCCGGTAGCCATTTTCTTCTTTTCCAATCCGGATCGTTCTTTCCGCCTCACTGTCCACATGAAAGGGCAGTCTGAGACTCCAGTTTCCCTCTATCTTATGAGAAGCGGAAATATCCTCCAGCGCCAGATCTGTCAGATCATCAAACCCGATCATAGACAGCTCCAGCTCCAGTGTCCCCTCCTGCGCTTCCATTTCTTCCGGATCGAACTTTATCATACCGATAAAAGTACGATCGTCTATGGCTTTTCCTTCCAGATTGTTGTTTTCCAGCGGTTTTTCCGTTTCCCCGCCTGCAAGTTTCCAGTTTCCGCCCAGATACATACTATCTCCTGAAATCTCTTCCAGTCCTCCCTGTTCCAGCTCTACTTCAGCCGTTACATAAACAGAAAGACCGTCACAGTAAATTTCCGAAGCGGTAAATTTTACACCGGCATCTTCCGCACTATAGATAAAAAACGCTTCCGTCCCCTTATCCCCGGTTTCTTTCGCCAATGGTTCCGCCTTTTCACTGTATTCGCCCGAAAACAACAAGAACTGCTCAATCTTTTCAAAAATTTTTCCGATCACAGGGATTCGGGCAGCCACCACCGGATTGGCAGCGCAGAAAAATACGGCTGCTGTCATAGCTGCTGCAAGAGATGCATATTTCAGACAACGACGCGCCCCGGCCGGCCTTCTGGCCGGAAGATTTTCCAGCGTATCCATATATTTTTCCCACACCTTCTCCGGCACTTCCATCTCCTCCCGCAGTCCTTCAATCATCGTATCAAAACGGTTCATACAAATTCTCCTTCCATGTCCTGCTATGGTTGCATCCTCAAATCCTGCCGCTCGCATACTCTGCCTTCATTTTCTGTCTCGCAGCAGCCAGCCTTCCCCGCACTGTACTTTCATTGATTTGAAGAATGTCCGCGATTTCTCTTGTCTTAAATCCCTGCACATAATACAGAATAATGATCGTGCGGTATTTTCTGTCAAAACCATTCAGAAAGTCCTCCCATTCCACATTTGCATATCCCGCATCCCAAACAGATATTACCTCTGTTTCCTTCTGCAATACCATACCTTTTCTCTGCCTGTAAATGGCATTGCAGTGATTGATTAAAATACGGATCAGCCAGGTTTGGAAATACTGCTGGTTTTTCAGTGTATCTATTTTTTCCCAGCATGTCAGCGCCGTTTCCTGCATAGCGTCGGCAACATCATCATCATTTTTTAAAATGGCTCTGGCCACTTTGTACATAGCCTTGCCCTGTTGTTCCATCAACTGCTGAAACGCCCTTTTGTCATGCTTTCTGGCTTTTTTTATCAACAGGTCCATTGTCATACGTTCCCTTCTGCTGTATTTTGATGACTGGAGAGTCCGGATCTCTGATCAATTACACTTATTAGAGAAAAAAGAAACCGGATTTGTCCAATCCGATTTCTTTTTCTCATGATTTCGATCGCAAAAGCCCCTGTTCAAATACCTGACACGCCTGCCTGGATCAGTCTTTCTTTCATCTGCAACAGCTCCCTTACCTGTCAGTTCAAACAGGGGCTGTATCAAAGTGCAATCAAAACTGCATCATTTCTGCATCATATTACGCTTCTGACGCTTTTCTCTTCTCCTTCTCCATAAAAATCGGATGGCCGGATGAAAATAACGATTGATATTTGCCCCGACCAGCAACAAATACATACAAAAATAAAACCATAACATAATAATTATGACTGTTGTTAAATTTCCGTACATACTGAGTCCATGAAACCAATCCACATAAATGGAAAACCCCCAGGAAAACACACTCCAGGCAATGGCCGAAAACAGGGCACCCGGAATCTGATACTGAAACCGGGTCCGGATTTTCGGAACATATGTATAAATGACTGCAAAGACAATCGTCAGAATCAGCCAGACCGGCAGAAAACGAAATTGTAAAAACAAATGCACCAAAACCTCCAGCCGGGGCAGTTGTCGCAGCAGAAAACCAGCCAGTGTATTACCGAATACCAGAAATACCAGAGACAATATCATTGCCGCCAGCATCAATATCGTATAAAGACAGGCTTCAATCCGCAAAAGGAAATAGTTTCTCTGCTCCGTTACTCCATTGACGGCATTCAGTCCCCGCATGAGGGCCATCATCCCTTTGGCAGAAGTCCACACCGTTATCACAGCCGCCGCGGAAAGTACACCGGCTGACCGGTCGTATACCTCTCCGATCAGATAAATCAACAGCGCATTGGCCGAGTCCGGTGTCAGATTCACTGCAAGTTCCATCAGCATAGCCTCTGTTACCGGTGTATAGGGCAAAATCGCACACACCAACATCAACAGAGGAATCAATGATAAAAACAGAAAAAATGCAGTGCTTGCAGCATGGGCGCTTACATTGTCTCTGGAAATCTGTTTTGCAAAATTACGCATGATATGAAATAATTTGCGGCTCATAGCTCCTCCAACAGGTTAATAAATGGCCTCGATCCGGCTGCCGTCATAAAAAAATGACAGAATTTCCGATGCCGTCATCCCGGCCTTTGCCATATGTTTGGCGCCGTTCTGGCTCATGCCGATGCCATGTCCATAACCTCCTCCGACTATGGTATATCCTACCACATTCCCATCCTCTTTGCCAGTTGTTACCATAAAAAATGCACTGGGCAGCAGCGTAGGGGAAGCGACCTGGCTTCCATCCTGTCTTACCACCTGACTTTTTCCGTTGTTTAATAAATAACGAATGTTATATTCTGTTTGTATCAGGTAAGAGCCCTCACTTCCCTCGATCAGAAGTTTTGCCGCATTGCCTCCGGTAGTCCGTCCTATGATGGCAAGTTCCTGCAGCATGCCGATCTTTCCCACCGGCTGACTCACATAGCTCTCCCCGGACAAAGACAAAATATTCCCCGGCTGTACTTCATATCGCTGTGCCAGACGTCTCTCCATCTCTTCCACATCCACCTGCTCCACTTCATACTGCCATCGGTACCATGCCGATGGGAGTATGAAGTGGAGCAGGTGGATGTGGAAGAGATGGAGA
>VSOB01000034.1 GCA_009774625.1 Lachnospiraceae bacterium | reverse complement strand
TCTTTTGCACAATTTTTTTGTACTTTTCTTTCCTTTTTTATTGTATCATCCAAATATTCTCCCGGATATTCTAAATCTTTGTTATTATTTTCTTTGTTTGTCTTTCTTTCTCCTGTTGTTTTTTCACATTTTGCACAATTTCCTTTTCTTGCAAAGTGCGGCATATTTCCGGTCTGCCGCAGTGCGTCCCATTTTTGTTATACTATATAAAAAAAGAGGCCATCACATGACCTCTTTCCATATCCCCGTATTTTTCTCTCCTACCTCTGCCTGTCTGCAATATAGGCTTCCACTTCCGCCTTTTCCGGCATCACCTTCAGCGCTCCCCGCCTGGTGGTAATCAGGCTGGAAGATGCGTTGGCAAAGGTGAGCATCGCTTTCAGATCTTCCTCTGTCAGAGATTCCAGACCATGCTCCAGCACATAGTTTAAAATGCAGGCACAGAATGTATCCCCGGCCCCTGTTGTCTCGATGGTATCCGGATTCAGGAAGGGCTTTACCTCCACTTTGCAGTCTCCATAATATGCCACGCTTCCTTCTTTGCCCAGTGTGGTCAGCATCAGTCTGATAGAGCCGTACCGCTCCCGGATCCACTGAGCGCCTTCCTCCACGGTATCACAGCCGGATACGAACAATACTTCATCGTCGGAAATCTTCAGAATATCACACCGTTCCATACCATACAGAATCTGCTCTTTCGCATCCTCCAGACTCTTCCACAGAGGCGGGCGCAGGTTGGGATCAAAGGAAATGATGATACCGTTCTCCTTTGCGATCCGCAGCCCCTTTTTTGTGGCCTCCCGCACTCCCTCATGGGTCATGGACAGCGTGCCGAAGTGGAAAATCTCCGTATCTTTTATCATTTCTTCTCTGACCTCAGACACATCCAGCATCATATCCGCGCCGGGATTTCTGTAAAATGCAAAATCTCTGTCGCCGTCCTCAGCCGTATGTACAAAAGCCAGTGTGGTACGCACTTCCTCATCCACATACAGACATTCCGTACCGATACCCAGCTCATCCAATACCTGCCTGAGCATCACCCCGAACTGGTCCTTCCCCACCTTTCCCATAAAGGCTGTTTTCTTCCCCAGCTTATTTAACATCGCCAGCACATTGCAGGGCGCACCGCCGGGATTGGCTTCAAACATGGGATTTCCCTGACTGCTTTGTGCATTTTCCGTAAAATCAATCAAAAGTTCCCCCAACGCCAATACATCATATTTTTTTGCTGCCATCTTTTTCTCCTCCCGCTGTTTTATTTTCCGCTGTCTTTCTTCATTATATCTTTTTTCATTTCCGTAGACAAGTACCAACGCCCTACCTGCGCAGATACTTCCCGATCTGCCGCTGCAGGATACGCATGGAATTGTCAATATTGTCATCATCTTCTATGATCCGGTTGATCTCATTGTCCGCCATTGCAATGGCGTCTGCATATTTGGGGAATTTTGGCGTCACCACGCCGTTTTCAATCACGTCGCTGACCAGATTGTTGTCGATAAACTTCTCGTTTTTTTCCATATCCGCCTGCAGGATTTCTTCTGTTTCCCTGGAAGTAGTCACCTGCCGCAGTACAGATACCCCCTGGGAATACCGGAACAGGTCCATTTGAATTTCTTCATCATAGGTCAGCAGTTTCAAAAATTCCCATGCCAACTGTTCTTCTTTCGTATGGTTGCTGATTCCCATCAGAAGCGTATTGATCATGGAGGTATTGCCCCCCTCCGGTCCTGCAGGCAGTGTGATGCAGTCCCACTGAAACTTTGTATACTTCTTGATTTTATAGGGATAAGTCTTATAGGTTCTGTATTCGGTAAAGGGCAGCGGCATAAACGCCACATTTCCACTGTCAAAATCGTCCTTCGACACCTTTTGCCGCTGATTCAGATCTGTAATCTGCTTGGTAAAGCGCACCGCCTCCGTCACACGTTCATCGTTGAAATAACTCTCCGTTCCGTTTTCGTCAAAAAGTTCCGCCCCATTGGAATAAACGGCTTCCGTCCATCCATAATTGTAAGTGCCGAACTGATCCAGCAGGCCGTCCCCGTCCCGGTCTTTGGTGATCTGTCGGCAGATCTGATACAGATCGTCCCAGGTCCAGTCATTGTCCGGTACGGACAGCCCTTCCCGGTTCAGCAGCGACTTGTTGACAAACATCAGCGTAGGCACCGTTTCATAGGGCAGCGCATACTGCCGTCCGTCATACTGCCCTGCCTGCAGAGCCGTGTTGTAATAGCTCTCTTTCTGAAAATCCGGATCTGCCATCATAAGCGGCTCCAGATCTTTCATAATACCGATTTCTGCAAACTGATTAAAATCTTCTCCCAGCACCATAAACACATCCGGTTCTTTCCCCCGAAGGACCTGCCCGGAAAACCACTCGGAATAATCTTCTTTGCGGATACCGCTGTAATAATGTACTACTACATTGTCATGCTCCGCCTCAAACTTTTCCACAGCCTTGTCTATGATCACATAACTGTTGGCATTGGCCACATCCCAGTTGCTGCCTGCGAAAATGCCCACTTCCAGCACCACCACCCGGGTTTTCTGCCAGATCAGGCCGCCTGTCAGCAGAGCCAGCGCACCGATCAGGCATGCCGCTATGCTGATTTTCTTTTTTCTGCTCATATATGCTCCGGCTTTCTCTTGCTGACTCCGGTCTGCACCGCCCAGATGGCAAGCTGTGTCCGATCCCGCAGTCCCAGCTTATTTAATATCGTACTTAAATAGTTCCGCACGGTTCCTTCCGAAAGGTTCAGATTTCCCGCCACCTCCTTATTGGAAGCGCCGAACTCCACCTGCTCTATGATCTTCCATTCTGTCTTTGTCAGTTCCTTCTCCCTCTGCTCTTCCACCTGTATGGAAAAATCTGCCTTTGCCATCTGTGAAAAGAGCTTTACCACCTTAGTGGCAATATCCGGATTGATCATGGCCCGGCCGCTGTATACCGTATGAATAGCTTCCGCCAGTTCATCCATTGAAACACCCTTCAGCAAATAGCCGCTGGCGCCGAATTTCAATGCGTTGTAAACATACTCATCATCATCAAAGGTAGTCAGGATGATGATTTTCACCTCCGGATAATTTTCTTTGATGATTTTTGTACATTGTACACCGTCCATTTTAGGCATACGGATGTCCATCAGAATCACATCCGGCATTTCCCTGCGGATGCTCTGGATCACTTCCTGCCCATTGGCCGCCGTATCCGTTACCTGCATTTCTTCCTTTGTATTCAATACGATCCTAAGACTTTGACGAATCAGCTCCTGATCGTCTGCAATCAATACTTTAATCATACTCTTCCCCCCATCTGATGGGTATTCTGGCAATGACACTGAACCCGTTTTCACTCTTAAATTCCACTGTGCCGTTCAGCATACCGATACGCTCCATAATATGCTTTGTGCCAAATCCGTTTTTGATTTCGCCGCAGCCGATACCGTTATCATTGATGGTCAGCACAGCCGTATCCTCCTGCCGTTCCATCACGATCCGTACCCGGCTTGCCTTCCCGTGACGCATGGCGTTAGTCAGGCTTTCCTGAATCACCCGATATATGGCGCTTTCCTCATCCTCATCAAATTTCAGCGGCCTGATCCGGCAGTCAAAGAAAATCTGCATATCCGTAACCGACTTCATATCCGTAATCATCTTGGTAATAGAAGATTCCAGCCCCAGACGCTCCAACGCATCCGGCTTCAGCTCATTGACCGAACGCCGGATCTCCAGAAGTCCGTTTCTTGCCACCTCGGAAATACGCTCCAGATGGGCCTTTGCCTCTGCTGGCGCCAGCTCCACCATTGCAATACAGGCATCAATACCCACTGAAATACCAGTGAGCGTATGCCCCAGTGTATCATGGATCTCTCTGGCAAGCCGGTTTCGTTCCTTTGTCTCCCCCATACGCTCCGTAATCTTGGCGTATTCTTTCAACTGATGGTTGGCGTTTTCCAGATCCTGATTGGTTTTCCGGATCTCCTCATACAGCAGATTGACCTCGTCGATGGTTCCCCGCTGCTGCTGAATCATCAGAATACAATAAATGATAAACAAAATAATATTCAGTGAGTTCAGCAGATTATAACCACCCAGAAGATACTGCTGCAATGACGCATCATAAAAATTAAAATAATCGTTGATGGAATATAATTCAAAATTAATGGAGAGCAGCTTGGAATCGGTCAGAAGGAAACTGATCAGCGCAAGACAGATTACCAGGTATTTCCCCTTGTCCCCTTTGGCATGATACATCACCCCCGTAAACACGAGGAAAAACAGACCATTATAATTAAAATTCATCACGCCAACGATTACGGCGCTGATGACAAATTCCAATACCAGAAGCAGATAAATTTTCCCGGTCTGATTCACATACCGTTCCTGTGCGATAAAGACGGCCACCAAAAGAAGATACAGTGCCGTTACCACGATCACATTCATCCGGGGCTGTACCGGAATCGCATGCACCGTATCCAGAAAATCCCTTGCTTCATAACGGGAACAGATATATTCTGTTGTCGCCGCCACTGAAACCGCCGTGAAAAGCACTGCAATAAAATTCACCGCCATCATAAGAACTCTGATATCCCGCAATTTTACCTGTTGCATAGTACCTTCCGCTCCTTACTGCCACCCTGCCAGGTCAAACTGATCGATGTTGTCTTTGGTAATCATGGTAACCGGTACGATCACCAGATTATCCACTTCTTTCCCATCCAGATAATCATATGCCATAGAGACAGCTTCATCGGCAATGACAAGAGGCTGCTGTGCGCTGCTGCCTTCCATATAACCTTCCTTAATCATCACCTTTCCGTCCGGCGAACCGTCGATCCCATAGATCAGAATCCCGTCCTGCATCTGATTCATCTGCAGCGCCGCCAGCGCACCCAGCGCCGTGGGATCATTGCCTCCCAGCACTACATTAAAATCCGGTGTACCGCCGCCGGATCTGAGCAGCTCCTGCATCACATCCATGGAAACTTCCAGCTCTCCCATTCCATGCAGACAGGCAACGATCTCATACTCTCCCTTTCCCTCTATCGTATCCAGAAATCCTGCCACCCTGTCATCTATGGATTTGGTACCCGGACTGTCGATCACAATGATGCCGGCACTGCTTTTCTTTTTCATCATATCCTGAGCGCACTGTACGCCTGCATCATAATTATCCGAAAGAATGGAAAATGCCACATATTCGTCGTCGTACACATTCGTGTCAATCACAAAGACCGGGACCTGCGCCTCCTTGCATGCAATCAGCGCGGGACGGACGGTTTCCCAGTTTACCGGGTTTAAAAAAAGTCCGGTGATGCCTTCCTCCAGCATATCCATGATCTGCTCATTCTGCTTTTCCTGATCCTGGGCCGGATCCCGGTAAATCAGAATATCCCCGTTGGCTTCCACGATTTCTTCGATTTCCGCATTCATATCCTGAAAATACGGATTGTTCATGGTCATATAAGTGGCGCCGAACTTCTGCTGTTCCCGGCCTGAGGCATCCCGGCCCTCCCATACGTCTGCACATCCGTGTAAAAAAGCCGACAAAACCAGTCCTGCCGCACAGATTCCATATAGAATTTTTCTTCTGCCCTGCCATTTGTCCCACATCGAAACTTCTCCCGCTGTCACGCTTTGTCCTCTGCCCCTTTGAGATAGCCTTTCCATCCTCTTCTTTTTCTATGAAAGACACCCGGCATCCCATAGTCGGACGCCAGGTGTCAGAGTACCGTGTTACCTATTTTTTGTCAATTATAACTTGGATTTTTTATTTCTGATGTAGTCCAGATATACTGCCAGAAGGATAACGCATCCCTTTACCACATACTGCCAGAAGGAATTGACATTCATCAGATTCAGGCCATTGTTCAGGACACCGATGATCAGGCCGCCGATGATGGTGCCGCCGATCTTACCGGAGCCGCCGGCCATACTGGTGCCGCCCACCACTACCGCTGCGATGGCATCCATCTCTGCGCCGTCGCCTGCGGTAGGCTGTCCGGAATACATACGGGAAGCCAATACGATACCTGCCAGACCTGCCATAATACCGGAATACGTATGTACCAGGAATTTTACCTTTGCCACGCTGATGCCGGAAAATTCTGCTGCCTGAGCGTTACCGCCCACTGCGTACAGATGACGGCCCAGCTTTGTTTTATTCATTATGATTGCCGTTACCAGCAGTACGATCACCAGAAGAACCACCGGTGTGGGAACCGGTCCGATATAGCCTGCGCCCACAAACTGCCATTCCTTGGTCACTACCCGCACCGGAGAACCGCCGGTATATACATAGGCAAGGCCCTTCGCAATATTCATCGTAGCCAGTGTTACGATAAAAGGCGGAATGGTAGTACTGGAAATCACATAACCGTTAAACATACCTACCACCAGACCTACCAGCACACCGCACAGCAGCGCTACAGCCAGAGGCAGATTGTATCTGGATACACAGCCTGCAGCCACACAGCCGGACATGGCAATGATGGAACCTACAGAAAGATCGATACCGCCCAGGATAATTACCATCGTCATACCACAGGCCAGATACAGGTTGGTGGAAATCTGACGAAGTACATTAAATACATTTTTCTGTGTCAGAAAGGAACTGCTGGTAAGCGGATTCACCGCCAGAAAGATGCACAATACCAGAAGTGCCACGATAATACCCAAATTTTCTTTAAAATATATTTTTGCCGCTTTTGAAAATCTTGAACCTGCAGTACTGGAAACTGCAGCGGTTTTTTCTTCAGCCATAGATGTTCTCCTCCTTCTCTGTTCCCTAATTTGCCGCCAGCTTCATAATGGCTTCCTGAGATACCTCATCCCTTGCCAGACAGCCCGTAATTGTACCCTCACTCATCACATAAATACGGTCGCTCATATTGATAATTTCCGGCAGCTCCGAAGAAATCATAATGATGGACATGCCCTGCTTTACCAGCTCGTTCATAATCGCATAAATCTCGGATTTGGCGCCTACATCCACACCTCTGGTAGGCTCATCCAGAATCAGGATTTTCGGATTGGTGGCAAGCCATCTTCCGATAATTACTTTCTGCTGATTCCCGCCGGAAAGATTTCCGATCAACTGCTCCTGCGTAGGGGTTTTGGTAGACAGCATATCAATATATTTCTGTGTGATCTCCTCTTCTTTCGTAGCATTCACAAAAATACCCTTGATAAAGTCCCCCAGCACCTCTATGGTTGAATTATATCTTACACTCTGTACTTTGTACAGTCCCTCCAGCTTCCGGTCCTCCGGTACCAGTGCAAGTCCCTGTTTCATCGCCTCAATGGGATTATTGATCTGTACCTTGCTGCCGTCTATTTCGATATCACCCTTGTAATTTTTAGTCAGACCAAAAATACATTTCATCACTTCGCTCCGTCCGGCGCCCACCAGCCCGGCAAAGCCCACGATCTCACCTTTCCTTACCTCAAAGCTGGCATCCTTTGCCATCTTGCCGTCAGATATATGGCTGCAGCGCAGTATCACATCGCCAGGCTCCAGAAAATCTCTCGTATAATAGTTGGTCAGCTCACGGCCAACCATCATGGCAATCAGATCATCCTTTGTGGTTTCCTTCACTACCCTGGTTCCCACATATTCTCCGTCACGCATAACCGTTACCCTGTCGCAGATCTGCTCCAGCTCGCTCATCTTATGCGATATGTAGATGATTCCCACGCCCTTTGCCGTAAGGCTGCGCATGGTTTCAAATAAAAATTCCACTTCTTTGTCGGAAATCGAAGATGTCGGTTCATCCATAACCAGAATTTTGGAATTGAATGAAATGGCTTTTACGATCTCGACCATCTGCTGCTGGGCAATCGTCAGACTTCCCACAAGTGTATCCGCAGAAATATGCATATCATTGGCATCCAGCAGAGCCTGTGCGTCGTCAGTCATCTTTTTGGAATCCACGAACTTGCCTTTCATCGGCTCTCTGCCAAGAAATATATTTTCTGCCACTGTCATATAGGGAACCAGGACCAGCTCCTGATGGATAATTGCCACACCATTTTCATGGGATGCCTTGACACTGTCAATGGTTACTTTTTTCCCCTCAATGAAGATTTCTCCCTCTTCCGCTATATAGATACCGCCCAGAACCTTGATCAACGTTGATTTCCCGGCTCCGTTTTCTCCCAAAAGCGCATGCACTTCTCCCGCCTTTACCGTAAGGCTTACATTATTCAGCGCAAGCACACCCGGAAACCGTTTGTGAATCCCTTTCATTTCCAGTAAGTATTCTTCAGCCAAACCCTATCACCTTCCTTTATCTGTCCTATCCATTGCCTAAAAAAATAGGCCACATAGATGCACGCATTTATATGGCCTATGCATTTCTTTCTGTTATTTCCCCATCAGGGGTCCCGCAATTAATACGATACCTCCGCGGGTCCTGCAAAACAATCCTGTTTTACAGATTATCTTACTGCCATCCGTCTGTGCCGTAATCTGCCACATTATCAGCAGTGATCAGGAAGGTTTCAACAGGATATCTGTCGTCTACTTCTTCGCCTGCCAGATAATTGTACATGATTTCCACAGATTTCTTAGCGATACTGATGGGAGACTGTGCGCCGGTACCTTCGATCAGAGATTCCCCGGATGCAAGCTCTGCCTTAATGTCAGGAGAACCGTCCACACCATAGATCAGGCAGTCTGTTAAACCTGCTGCATTGGCTGCTGCAAGAGCGCCCAGAGCTGTCGGGTCATTTCCGCCAAAGATTGCCACTACGTCGCCGTGCGCCTGAAGCAAGTCCTCTGCGATGCCCATAGATACTTCCAGATTACCCTTTGCATCCTGCTGTGCTACGATTTCAAAGCCTTTTCCTTCGATTGCATCCAAAAAGCCGTTGGTTCTGTCTACAACAGAGTTCATGGTCGGGGAATCCAATACGATGATCGGGCCGCCGTCAGGACATTTTGCAACAAGATCTTCGCCGCAAACCTTACCTGCATTGTAGTTATCGGAACCTGCATAGGAAACCAGATAGCTCATATCTGCAACTTCTGTATCAAATCCGATGATCGGGATGCCTGCTTCCTTCAGCATATCCAGCGCCGGCAGAATACCTTCTGCTTCTGCAGGATTCAGGAACATAGCGTCGATTCCCTGGGAAATCAAATCTTCAATACCGCTGATCTGACGGGTTACATCGTTTGCCGGGTCAAAGGATACCAGTGTATCGCCGTTTGCTTCCACTTCTTCACGAATTGTCTGCTCCAGAACAACAAAGAACGGATTGGAACCATCCATACAGGTATAACCGAATTTATATCCGCCTTCCGGTCTTTCTCCCACTGCTGCCTCTGCCTCTTCCACTGCATCGGCTGCCGCGTCTGCTGCTGCATCTGCGGTCGCATCTGACTCTGCAGGAGCTTCAGCAGGTGCATTTGCTTCCGTTCCTCCGGAATTTCCGCAGCCCACTAACATGGAAACTGCCATTGCAGTACAAAGAAATACGCTCAAAACTTTTTTCTTCATTCTCTTTTCCTCCCTGAAAGTTTTATTGTTTTGTACATGTTTATCATACCTTCCTTTTACGGTTTCGGCACCTGCTTTATGTAACAACTTTCATATGACATTTGTCATATTTTTTTCTCAGGAACATGATAAATGTCATTTTTCCACATACTTCCCGTGTAAAATCACAACTTCTTTGTACAATTTATACAGAGTGAGCGGGAGGGTTATTCCCATTTCTTGACAAACCCTTCCGACACTTATAGAATAAAATAATTCCGGAATGCACAGAATCATGTTGATTTCAAAACATATATGTTCGGAAAATCAGAATCAATAAGACCATTTACAAGGAGAATAGCATGGATCACAAAACAATGTATCAACTGACCTACGGCCTGTTTGTCCTCACTTCTGCCTCTGGGGGCCGGGACAGCGGCTGTATCATCAACACAGCGGCGCAGGTCACCAGCGAACCCAACCGTATCAGCATCACTGTCAACAAAATGAACTTTACCCACGATCTGGTGAAACAGAGCGGAACATTCAATATTTCCATCTTAAGCCAGAAAGCCGGTTTTGAAACATTCCGGCATTTTGGCTTCCAGTCCGGCCGGGACGCGGACAAATTTTCCGGCTATACAGACTGCAGGCGTTCCTCCAACGGTCTGTATTATATCACAGCCGGAACCAATGGCTACATCAGCGCAGCCGTGGAGCAGACCCTGGATCTGGGAAGCCATACGATGTTCATCGCCTCTGTGGATGATATGGAAGTTTTATCAGATGTGCCTTCGGCCTCCTATGCCTATTATCAGTCCTCCATCAAGCCAAAACCGCAGGCCGGAGCCTGCGGCGGAAAAACGGTATGGCGCTGTACGGTATGCGGATATGTCTATGAAGGAGAGGCGCTTCCGGAGGACTTCATCTGCCCGCTCTGCAAGCATCCGGCATCCGACTTTGAAAAAACCGTGCAATAACTATCTTTTATCAGTCAAACCTGTATTTCCTCTGCATAAACCTGCACATAAAACGACCGACGCAGCCTTTGCCGCGCCGGTCGTATTATTTTATCCTGTTTTTCTGCCAGCTTCCGCCTCATGCTGAAGCACTGCCCTTTCTCAGGCAATATCGGATCAGTTCTTTCCGCCCTTCTTGGATACTACGTCAAAGATTACCGCTGCCAGAAGTACCAGACCTTTTACCACTCTCTGATAGTTGGCGTCCACACCCATGATACTCATACCCAGGTTGATCACACCCATCAGGACCGCACCTACGATAACGCCGGGAACCGTTCCCACGCCGCCGTACGCGGAAGCGCCGCCGATAAAGCAGGAGCCGATCGCATCCATTTCATAGTTCTGTCCGTAGGTAGGCTGCGCACTTGTCATACGCGCGATGGTCAGCATACCTGCCAGAGCAGCCAGAAATCCCATATTGGTATAAGCAATGAAATAAACGCGCTCTGTATTGATACCGGAAAGTTTGGTGGCCTTCTCATTGCCGCCCACTGCATAGAAATAACGTCCTGTCGTTGTCTTGGAAGTAATGTATCCATAGATAAATACCACTACCATAACCCAGAGCAGCGCCGTCGGGATACCTTTATACTGTGCCAGTTTGTAAGTGAAGGCCAGAATCACCAGACAGATCACCACCAGCTTTGTCACTGCAGGAGCCAGCGCTTCCATCTCATAGCCCTTTTTGGCTCTTGCCATACGTCCTCTTAAAACGATCACCACATAGATCGCACATGCCAGTACACCCGCTACCATACAGGTAATGTTCATGCCTTCCCCGCCGCCGAAGAAATCCGGTATGTAACAGTCTGCGCCGCCGCCGAACAGCTTGACAAAAAACTCATTGGTAATGGAAACCGTCATACCCTGCAGCACCACATTGCTCAAACCTCTGAATACAAGCATGCCGGAAAGGGTGGTAATAAACGGCGGTACATGCACATAGGCAATCCAGAACGCCTGCCACGCGCCGATTGCGGTACCTACCACGATCATCACCAGGATAGAAACCCATACATTCACACCTTTGTTTTCCATCAGGGTAGCGCCCACAGCTCCTACAAAACAAACAACCGAACCTACAGAAAGGTCAATGTTGCCGCCGGTCAGGATGCATAACAGCATACCGGTTGCAAGCACAAACACATAGGCATTCTGTGCGATCAGGTTACTTACATTCTGGGGAAGCAGGATTTTACCGCCGGTTCTCCATGTGAAGAACAAAGTAACCAGTAATAACGCAATAATCATTGTATATTTTTTGACACCTGCCATAACTTTCGCTTTATCCATCGTTTACGCTCCTTTATTGCTAGATTTTAAAATGTATGACATGATAACTTCCTGAGAGGCTTCACTTCTGTCCAGCTCACCTACCATCCTGCCTTCATTCATCACATAAATACGGTCACACATACCAAGTACTTCGGGAAGCTCCGAAGAAATCATCACCACCGATTTGCCTTCCGCAACCAACTGATTGATGATGCAATAAATCTCATATTTAGCGCCTACATCAATACCTCTGGTGGGTTCATCCAGAATCAGCACATCCGGATCCGCAAACATCCACTTGGCAAGCAATACCTTCTGCTGGTTGCCGCCGCTCAGGTTGCCTACGTTCTGTTCCACTGTGGGACATTTGGTGTGGAGCTTTTCTTTATAGTCCACTGCAATCCCATATTCCTTATCCTTGTCAATCACCGTATGTGTACTGACTGCATCCAGATTGGCCATTGTGGTATTGATCTTAATGGGATTGGTCAGAATCAGGCCGTTCCCCTTCCGATCCTCAGTCACATAAGCCAGCTTATTATTGATGGCCTCCCTTACATTACGTAAATGTACTTCTTTGCCGTCGATAAAAAGCTGTCCGCTGATATTGGCCCCGTAGCTCTTTCCAAAAATGCTCATAGCCAGCTCTGTCCTGCCTGCGCCCATCAGCCCGGAAATCCCTACCACCTCGCCCCGTCTTACATTCAAGCTGACATCGTCAACCACCTTACGTTCCGTATAAAGCGGATGATATACGTTCCAGTTTTTAACCTCCATCAGTATATCTCCGATTTTTACGTTTTCACGCTTCGGGAAACGATCTGTCAGATCACGGCCCACCATACCTTTGATAATACGGTCCTCCGTAATCTCATCCGTCTTTTTATCCATTGTCTCAATGGTGGAACCGTCACGGATTACGGTAATTTTATCTGCCACATAGGAAACCTCATTTAACTTATGAGATATTATAATCGAAGTCATGCCTTCCCGTTTAAACTGAAGCATCAGTTCCAGAAGTGCCTGGGAATCTGATTCATTCAGGGAAGAGGTCGGCTCATCCAGAATCAGGAGCCTCACCTTTTTGGCCAGCGCTTTTGCGATCTCCACCAACTGCTGTTTGCCCACACCGATGTCCTTGATCAGCGTTCTGGAGGATTCCTTCAGGCCCACAGTCTTTAACAGCTCATCCGCCTTGCCATATGTTTCATTCCAGTCCAGCGCATATTTATGTCCCCGTTCATTTCCCAGAAACATATTCTCGCCGATCGTCATATAAGGGATCAATGCCAGTTCCTGATGAATGATAACGATTCCCTTCTCTTCACTGTCTTTGATCTTATTGAATTTACAAACCTCTCCGTCATAGATGATATCTCCCTCATAAGAGCCATAAGGATAGATACCGCTTAACACATTCATCAGCGTGGATTTACCCGCGCCGTTTTCCCCTACCAGAGCGTGGATTTCTCCCTCCTCAACCTTCAAATTCACATTATCAAGGGCCTTTACGCCAGGGAATGTCTTGGTGATATTTTTCATTTCCAATAATATTTTCGCCAACTGTATCCCTCCAACCATAGTATAGATTCAGGCGGGAGCTTATGTCCCGCCTGTAAATTGTCTGTTTTGTTTCCAATACAGTCTTACTGTAAATCTGCCTCTGTATAGTATCCGGAGTCGATCAACAGCTCTTTGTAGTTGTTAACGTCTGCGAATACAGGCTCGCAAAGATAAGAAGGAATTACGCCTGTTCCGTTGTCATAGCTCTCGGTATCATTGACAGGTGCTTCTCCACCCTTCATGATAGCGTCTACCATCTTAACCACCTGAGTAGCCAGATCACGTGTGTCTTTGAATACGGACATGGACTGCTTTCCTGCAATCATGTTCTTAACGCTGGCAATATCACAGTCCTGACCTGTCAGTACAGGATACTCGCCTGTGTAGTTAGCTGCCAGAGAGTTTGCAACACCGAGTGCTGTAGAGTCATTGGATGCCAGTACTGCATGCAGTGTAGTTCCGTCAGAATAGTTGGATGCGATGATAGCATCAAATCTGGACTGTGCTGCTTCTGTTGCCCAGTTAGCTGTTGCACATTCTTCGAAAGAAACCTGACCGGATTTTACAACCAGTTTGCCGGAATCAATGTAAGGCTGAAGAACATCCATAGCGCCGCCGAAGAAGAATCTTGCGTTGTTGTCGCCCGGATCACCTGTGATCAGCTCGATGTTGAAAGGTCCTTCTGCATTTTCAAGATCGAGAGCGTCTCTGATGTATTCACCCTGAACAGTACCAACCATATAGTTATCAAATGTTGCATAATAAGAAACAGCGTCAGAATTCATGATCAGACGGTCATATGCGATAACCGGAACGCCTGCTTCCTTTGCCTGTGCCAGAACGGTTCCAAGAGAATCACCGTCGATGGAAGCGATTACCAGCAGCTTGCAGCCGTTGGAAATCATATTCTCGATCTGGGAAACCTGTGTCTGAATATCATTTGCGGCATACTGCAGATCCACTTCATAGCCGGCTTCCTTTAACTGTGCTTCCATATTGGAGCCGTCCTGATTCCATCTCTGCAGATCCTTGGTGGGCATTGCCACACCGATCAGTCCGCCCTCTCCTGCAGGCGCTGCGCTTTCTGCTGCATCTTCAGCAGGCGCCGCATCCTCTGCGGGTGCTTCTGACTCTGCAGGCGCTTCAGCAGGTGCGTTGGAATCGGCGCTGTTGCCGCAGCCTACCAACATGGTGGCGATCATTGCCACGCTTAAAAGAGCGCTTAAAACTTTTCTTTTCATGTTTGTATTTCCTCCCTGTAATATTTTGTAACTTTTGGCTACAATTAAAATATAGCACAATCAGAATAGTAATTGTTTGCGAATTTCTGTACATTTTCAACTCAGATTATGAAAAAAATAAGACGCATTAGCATTTTTTTGCTTTTTAAATGCTCTGCGCCTTAAATTTGTCCTATTATGATCCTGCCTGTTCCTTCCGGCCGGTGTCCGGAATATTCAGATACACGTCCTCTTTTAAATGAAACCCGCTGCTGATAATCACCTCATCCATATTTTCCTGGTAGACGCTCACCGGCTCCAGCGCCACATAAGGCACCTGATAGCTGCCGTCGTCAATGATGCTGTCTGCCTCCACCTCTCTGCCTTCTCCCAGTGCAATGGCACACTGGGCTGCCTTCTGCGCCAGTTTCTCCACCGGCTTGTACACTGTCATGATCTGAGTGCCCTGTACGATCCGCTGACAGGCAGCCAGATCCGCATCCTGCCCCACTACACCGATCTTTCCGGCCAGCCGCTTTTCCGCAAGAGCCCGCACCACCGCTGTGGCAATATCGTCATTGCCGCACATAATGGCATCCGCCCGGTTTACCATATCCACATGGTCATAAATATAATCCGCACCCAGCTCGGCCTTCCAGCCGTCGGCATGCATTCTGTCCAAAATTTCGATGTGATGACTGCGCATCACCTTTTCAAATCCCTTTTCCACCAGAGACACATTGTTGTCTGCCAGCGGCCCGCCCAGCATCAGTACGCTGTGAATATCCTCCCCGCTGTCCACTATCCCCTGTGCCATCATCTCTCCCACCGCTTCATTGTCAAAGGAAATATACAGGTCCACATCACTGTTTTTAATCAGACGGTCATAGGCAATGATTTTGATGCCTGCATTTTTTGCCTTCTGCACCACATCGCTCAGACCGTCGGAATCAATGCAGATAATAACGATCACATCCATCTCCCTGTCGATAAAATACTCGATCTGGGAAATCTGTTCATCGATATTGCCGTTGGCATTCTGCACATTGACCTCCGCTCCCATTTCCTTGGCTGTGGAAACAAACACATCCCGGTCCCGCTGCCATCTTTCGATCACAAAGGAATCAAAGCTCATACCGATCTGGAGCCGGTCCGTCTCCTCATCCCTTTCCTCTATGGTCCCTTCTTCGCTTCCCGCGCATCCGCCCAGAAACAACAGTCCGAACACCAGGCACATATATAGTATCCATCGCTTCATTCTATTTTTTCTCCTTGTATTCCGTGGGCGTTATACCGGTATGTTTCTTAAAGATACGGCTGAAATAGTTCGGATCGGAATAGCCGATCTCACTGCAGATCTCTTTCATGGACATATTGCTGCCTGCAAGCAACTCCCTGGCCTTGTTCATGCGGATTTCGGTTATATATTCCACAAAATTCCGCCCGGTCTCCTCCTTGAAAATCTTGCTGAAATAATAGGGACTGATATCCACCGACCTGGAAACCTCATCCAGAGAGATATCTTTTTTATGGTAATGACTGTCAATGTAGCTTCTTGCCTTTTCCACCACACTCACCGACTGGGACTCCTTTTTCATCGCGATGTTCTGGCAGGCATTTCCCATCTTATCCACAAACCAGGCTCTGATCTCATCTAGGCTTTTCAGCTCCAGCAGGGTAGGCAGATAGTCTTTGCGGCTTCTGAAATGGTAGATCCTGCCGCCGCTTTCATAAAAAATATGCTCCGCCCACAGCACGAACTCCATGCATTTGAGTTTGATGTCCATAATATACACGCCGTGATTTTCCTCCATCCAGTCATAAAACCGGTTGGCTTCCGCCACCACACCGTTCACATCCCCCTTTTCCGTCAGTTCAAACAGCATCTTTTCAATGTCTGCAGGATAATTTTCCTCATACAGCGTACCCACCGGTGCATCATCCACATGGGCCACTCTGCTGGTAGTCTGTACCAGTGCATTGAGCGCTTCATTATAGGACTCTGCCGCCTCATAGAGCGGCTTCACACTGCCGATGCCCACCCGGAAAGTCACCTCCGTCCTGGATTTGAGCTTCCGCGCCAGCTCTCTTGCCTTCTCAATCAGCAGAATCCTTTCATTATATTCTATTTTGGGTGCACTGCAGGGAATAAACACAGCAATCTTATTGGCCATCACCGATCCGATCATCCCCGGCAGATAGGCTCCCGTGATCTCCCGGATCTCCCGATAGGCATTCTGTACCCGGATACTGGCGCCCACCGCATTGGTCATATGATTGCCTTCCTGTGTCTCACCGCAAACCAGCACCGCCATATAAGCATAATCCTCTGAAATGCCCAGAAGATTTTTAAAATTTTCAATATCCTCTTCAAAAGGCTCATGAAACAGCAGATTCTGGATCAGGCCGTTTTCGATAATGGGAATCACCGACTCCATCTTTTCCCGAATCAACAGATCCTGACTTCTCTTTTCCCGCTCCCTGTCGATCATGCCCATGGCCCGCCGCAGCACCTGTACGATTTTTTCCCGCTCCACCGGCTTGTTCAGATATTCCAGCACTCCCATATTGATCGCTTCTTTGGCATAATCGAATTTATCATACGCGGACATCACGATAAAAACCGTATGCATATTGGTGGCTCTGATTTCCCGCATGGCATCGATCCCGTTGATGCCCGGCATCTGAATGTCCATAACGGCAATATCCGGTCGGAAGCTCTCCGCCAGCTCGATCACACTTCTGCCGGTTTTGGCCGACTCGATCACGCAGTCTCCGGCAAATTCTTTTTCTATAATAAACTTCAGGGAATCAATGACGATTCCCTCATCGTCTGCCAGCATGATCTTATACATCTTCATACTCCCCTTCTCTGACCGGAATATAGATCAGTACCTCTGTTCCCCTGTTTTCTCCTTCACTGAGTATCGATATGACATCAGTGTCATTTAAAAACAGCCGCAGCCGCCCGATTACATTGTCCAGACCGATGCCGTTGGAATCTCTGGACAGATCGGCTGCCCGGAGCTGGCTCTTCATAATCTTGTCTATCTTTTCCCCGGAAATACCGATGCCGTTGTCCTTTACACTGATGCACACCGTATCATGCACCCGGTAAACAGACAGAAGGATCTCTCCTTCCCAGTCAATGTTGCGGATCCCATAGTTCACACTGTTCTCTACAATAGGCTGCAGAATCATGCTGGGAACCTGGATATCCAGCAGGCTTTCATCCACCTCTTTGCGGAAATGGATGTCGCCGGAAAACCGCACATTCAAAATATAAATATAGGTATCCACCAGGGCGATTTCCTCCCCAAGCGTCACTGTATCATTGTTTTTCTTCACATTATACCGGAAAAAATCAGCCACCTTCTGCACATACCGGTACGTCCGGTCGGCCCCTTCCATCATGGCAAGCTGTGCACCTGCATTCAGAGTATTGAACAGGAAATGGGGATTGATCTGGGCCTGCAGATATTTGATCTGGGCATCCTTCAGATGGGTTTCCATCATCAGCTCCTTTTCCTTCATGGCATTTTCCGTTTCCATGCTCTTTTTCAGCCGTTCTATATATTCCCGGATACTGATCACCATCTGATTAAAGGCTGTGCTCACCACACCCACCTCATCCTCTGTGATCACCGGCAAAAGCGCCACCTCCAGATTTCCCCTGGCCACCTGATCCGCCGTCCCCGCCAGTTTCTGCAGCGGACTGGTAATCGTTCCCGTCAGCAGAATGATCAGAACCAGATTGCACACACCTACCAGAATCAACGCCACCACATTGATCCATTCCAGATAATGTATGGACATGGACAATGCCTGATAGCTGCTGGAATTGACCCTGAACTGCTCATTGTTCAGACTGTAAATATACGTACTGATATAACCGTACATCTCTGTGGCTTTTTCATAACGGGCCTTCACCTTTTCCACGTTGCCGCCCCGTTTGGCATCAATCGTCTGTCCGGTCAGCTCCAGATATTCTCCCGACATGCTTCTGATGTTCTTTTCCATAATCATCAGATCATTGCCATATACCTGATCGTTCAACTGAGACACCAGCTTGGAATAGTCCTGCTCATTCCGATAATAGTTTTCCATCGCATCGCTGGTGCGGGTGTTCAGATAGTCTGTCATGCTCATCTGCACGCGGGACAGGGTGTCTGCCAGCTCATTGAGACTGATGTTACTGACATAGACCTCATCCAGCCGGTTCATCATATGATTCACATTCACATACATGAACAGATTGAGAAACAAAAGGATAGAAGTGGTAATGATAAACACCAGCATCATCCGGGTCCGGATGGAAAGTTTACGGAACCTCTTCACTGTCCCCACCTCCCAGATACTCTTTCACATTCTGCATGGTAATCAAATTGGTACCCACACTGAAATATTCGCTGACATAGCCGTTTTTTCTGTACTCATCCAGCGCGGTCACACAGTACTGCCCCATTTCCTCCGTATCAATGGAAATGGTGGAGCGCACCACATTGCGCTCAATCGCCCGGAGAATGGATTCCGAATCATAATATCCGATAATATCGATCTCTCCTACCTTATTATAGTCCACCACCGCCTGATACACGCAGGAAGTGGAAATCTCATCCAGACAGATAATCACATCCGGAAGCTGCTCTTCCATAAAAATATCCCGGATCGATTCCTCCGCATCAAATGCTCCCTTATTTTCCACGGCGGCCGCCCGCACCCCGATACTCCCGCTTCCTTCCTCGGCCAGTGTTTCCTGTATCCCGGAAAAAATAATATTCTGACTGGTATCCTGTACCTCCGCGCTCATCAATACAAGTACATCTTTTACATCCTTTTCCTGAATGGAAAGAACCTGCCTGCCATATTCCCGTCCCAGATTATAGTTGCTCACACCCACAAAGCTCTTCCGGCTGCCCTGACTGCTGTCCTCCAGTACTGTCACCACCGGAATCCCCTTCTCTTCGGCTTCTCTTAAATAACCGATGGTGAGCAGCGATTCATCTGCCTCCAGTATGATACCGTCCGCTCCGGATGCAATGGCAATTTTCAAAAGCTCTTCTTTGGAATAGCCGGTACTCAGATTTTCTCCCAGCAGCTCCACATATGCGTCCTTGTTCTTTCCTTCTTCCCTGGCGCTCTCATAAACCGACTGCCAAAACGCAGAGGAATGGTCCGATACGATCATCACATAATAAGATTCATACCGTTCATAATCCGTCTGCTCCAGAAGCTGGGCGCTGCGCAGCATATTTTCCCGGAAAAACACCATACTTCCCATCGTAATCAACAGAATCAGGCCGGCAGAGCAGATGCATCCGATCACGATCCGCCTGCCGCTCCCGATAGCGGTACTTTTCTCTTTTTCACTGTTTTTCTCCCGCTCCATCCGCCTGTACCTGATATCCTATACCCCTTCCTTTTTCCTGTCCTTCGCTTTGCCGCTTTTCTCATCCTGCTCCTCCCGGATGCTGTCTATTACCTTTTCAATCAGCAGCTTTTTCACATAAACATCAAAACTCAGATAACAGATAAACGCAAACTTGCGCAGGAAATCCTGCTGCTCCCTGGGTGCATCCGAAAAAGATTTCTCTGCATTTTTATAACTTCGGTATACATCCTTTTTCAGATGCTCCACCTGTTCCTCCTGCAGACTGAATACTTCGTTATAGATCTTTTCCAGATCCGGTCCGTCCTTACCGCCTTTATTCCCCGTGCCGAAGTACTGCTGGGTAATCGGGTGGAGCAGAGTCTGTATATCCGTAATGGACAGAATATTTTTATAATAATAAATAAAGATCAGCAGCAGCATATGCTCTTTGGAATATTTCTTTTTCACCGGCGGCGGCAGCAGATCATTTTTGGCATAATTGTTAATCATGGTTTTGGTCAGTATCTTGTCATGCTCCGGGTCCCTGGTGGTATTTTTCAGTTTTTTATCCATAAAAGTGGTGACCTGATCCATATACAGATCTATATTCGGAATGTCCTCCGATCTGATGTACCCGATTCTGTCAAAGCTGGCCATTATACTGTTCAGTAAGTCTTTCGTATCCAATGTCATCTGCCATACCCCTTTCCCGGAGAAAACGCTTCTGCGCCTTACACAAAACTCTTATTCTGTATTCTATAGTATATAGTTTTCCGGACTGCCTGACAAGAGATTCTTTTATCCCCTCCCTTTACTTTATAACTTTAATATGTTAAAATTTTATGGATTGCGAAATGCATGGGAGCTTTTCCCAATCGGACGATAAAAGGAGATGACCATGAACAAGAAAATCAAAACAGAGGCCGTGGAACATTTATTTGATGCCATCCTCTGCCTGCAGTCAAAAGAGGAATGTTACAGCTTTTTTGAAGATTTGTGTACCGTCAATGAACTGCTCTCCCTTTCACAGCGGTTTGAAGTAGCAGCCATGCTGCGCAGGCACAGGACCTATCTGGACATTGCAGAAAAGACCGGTGCCTCCACCGCTACCATCAGCCGCGTCAACCGTTCTCTGAACTATGGGAATGACGGTTACGAACTGATTTTCAACAGACTTGGCGAAGAAAAAAAGGATTCCTGACCGCTTTCAGGAATCCTTTTTTTATCGCACTGTGCGAACATATATGTAGTTATTCTCCTGCGGCTCTTTCCTCATCGCTCTCATTCAAACCGTCTGATACTCTCGGTCTGACAGACTTGGGATATTCGCCCGGCTCTGCTGCCTTTGCCCTGGGTGTCTTGCGGTATTCCGCGCCCGAACCGCTCACCGGCGCCTCAGCCGCCTTCAGAGGAGCCTCGCTCACCGGCTTGGGTACATCATCTCCCATGAAGCACTGTCCGAAGAATACTGCGTTCTCATCTACCACCAGTTTCTTGGTGTGCAGGTTGCCTGTTACCTTACCGGTAGCGGAAATAGTGATCTTATCTGAGGCAATCAGGTCCCCCTCCACAGTGCCGCCAATCATAATGGTGGCGGCACGTACATTGCCCACGATCTTTCCGGTCAGACCAAGCACCAGGACAGTATCGATCTTTACATCACCTTTGATCAATCCGTCCACTCTTGTGGTTTCCTTGGCCTGCAGAGTGCCTTCAAATACGGCATCCTGTCCGATAATGCTTTTGATTTTTGCAAATTGTGCGTCGTTGTTTTCTTTCTTTTTTAACATGATTCCCCTCCTATCCGTATACTTCCAATAGATCCAAAGGATCTATCAACGTCCCTTCCTGTGTTATCTGATAACCAAACTTTTCATCCGGAGACTGCATTTCATATAAGGTGGCGCCAAGCTCCACTTCCTCTCCCGCTGTCACTGCAGGGCTGGAAGCCGACCGGTAAATAGATGTATAGCCATTCTGATGATCAATCGTGACCTTGTATCCGTAAAGCGGGTCGTCCTCCACAGAAGCTACCACACCGTCTGCTGCCGCAATCACTTTCGTGCCTGCGGACGCGGAAAATACTACGATCGGATCCTGTTCCGCCATAATCTGTGCGTCTGTTCCGCCTTCCTCTCCCTCGGCGGCCTCCCCTTCCGCATTCGCCTCTCCTCCTGTCTCTGCCGTCATCTCAGAGCTTTTCAATATCACTGCAGCTCCTGCCAGCGGAAAATCATTGGGGATTCGTTTGGCTTCCTCTTCCTCCTCCTGTGCTTTCTGCGTCTCTGCATTTTGTGTTACTGTATCACTTAAAATAGCAACCTTGTCAGACAATTCTGCGTTATCTGTTGTGAGTTCCTGATTTTGCTGTGTCAGCTCCTCTATCTGTGCCTGCAGTTCCTCTTCCCGGCCCGTCACCTTACGAAGCGCCGACCAGTGATACACGGCTGCGCCGATGGACACTGTCAGGATCACAGCAATCAGGCCAAAGATCGTTGTCAGCAGCCCCTGTTTCAGATAAAAAGGATGACTTCCGCCATACGGCGAATCAGAAACTATCATAACCGTATAACTAACTCTTTTCTTATGCTTTCCGGACTCCACTCAATTTTCACCTCCGTATGAATGATTCTAACACATAATTTTCATTTTGTAAAATTTTTCTGACACAACTGTTATATATTAAATTTTTGGAAAGATTTTTTTCGTTCTTTACTTTTGTTTCTTCATATGCTATTCTAGTTGTGTTGCAACGCGACAATCTAATTTTTTTGGAGGTATCCTAGATGAACAAAGGTACGGTAAAGTGGTTCAACAACCAAAAAGGTTACGGATTCATTTCTGACGAGCAGGGGAATGACGTATTCGTACACTACACAGGATTAAACATGGAAGGCTTCAAGTCTCTTGAGGAAGGTGCTTCCGTTGAATTCGAAGTAGTAAACGGAGAAAAAGGCCCTCAGGCAGTTAACGTAACCAAGTTATAAGACGTGTCTTATAGCGCACTCTATAATCGGTTTTTCGATGTGCCTTTTCTTATATAAATTGACCGGCAAATTCATTTTATTTTAGAAAGTAGCAATATTGTTTTAACGATTATAAGAAGAACCAGTCTCATCGGCTGGTTCTTCTTTTTCACACTGGAGGACAGATATGAAAAAAAGAATTGCAGTCATCTCTATCGCCGCAGCGCTTTTGGCATCGGTCACAGCCTGCGGCAGCCAGCCCGGTGAGACACCGCCTGCGGCAGAAAATGCGGCAACAGACGGAGATGCGACACCTGTGGGACCTGCCGACGCTTCGGAACAGACAGCTCCCACAGGTACGGACAGCTCCGCTGCACCCACATCAGAGCCTGCGCAGGCCGCACAGCCCCCTGCCGCAACCGAAACAGAAGCAGCCCAGGGCCAGGATCTGACCGCCGATTCCATAGGTCCGGTCAGCTTTACGCCCAATGAAAAGGGCTATTCCATGGTCTATGGCAGCAATACGCTCCACGCATATTTCAAACGGCTGAATGTGATACCGGGAAGCGGTAAAATGACCGTCAGAAGAACAGCCGATGACTCTGTAGTGGAGGAAATCGATCTGAAGGATACCGGTAAATGTACCATTGCCCAGCCGGACACTACCTTTGATCTGCTGGGATGGAACGGCGGCACCCATCTGGTGATCCGGCTAAGAGATACGCCTGCCAGCGGAGAAGCCTACTACATCAATCTGGAAGAAGGCGCCTTCACCTCCCAGGACGGGGCGATCCGCTCCAAAGCCATCACCGATCCGTCCGTCTGGAGTTTTGGTGTGGCGCCCTACGGCGTCATTCCCAAACTTCCCAGCGGTTCTCAGGTTCTGGTAGGAGATGTGCTTTCTGCCGATGTACTGGTCCGTCAGCCGGCAGTTCTGGCAAAAGTGGAAAACTATGACGAAAACCGGGTCCGCTTTAACGAAAAAGAATTTGTGCAGGATGCAAAGCTGGAAATTAAGATTTACCAGATCGGCGAGGATCCTTTTACCGTCACATTCTATGATGATGACGACAATCCGATCGGCAGCATCACCCTTTCCTACACTGCTTCCATGCCGCCGGAACCGGAAGAAGAAGCGCCCAAAAAGTCCATTACCAATTTATAACCAGGGGGCAGTTACGCTTCGCTGATGACCTCCAGTACCCGGTCCAGCTCCATACTTCCCCCAAACAAATCCAGGGCACTGCCAATGGTAACATCCACCCGGCTGTGTCCTGCTTTTTTTAACAGCCTCAAATCCTCATAGCAATGCACCCCTCCGGCATACGTGATCCGGAGCCGGTCAAACTCACCCAACAGCTCCACAAGCTCTGTCTCGATTCCCTCTGCCCTGCCTTCCACATCCACTGCATGAACCAGAAATTCACTGCAATAGCCGGAAAAAAATTCCAGTGCCGCAGCATCCAACACCACATCCGTATCGTTCTGCCATCGGTCGGTCACAATATAGTAGCGTCCTTCCTTTTTCCGACAGCTCAGATCCAGTACCAGATGTTCTCTGCCCGCTTCCCGGCAGATCCGCTCCAGATGATCGTACTGTATCTGTCCGTCCCTGAATACATAGGAAGTCACAATGACATGGGAAGCGCCTGCATCCAGATACAGGGCCGCATTTTCAGCATGGATTCCGCCGCCTGCCTGCAGTCCGCCCGGATAAGCCGCCAGCGCCATAAGCGCCTGTTTCTGTGTCTCTTCAAAATAAACACTGTCTTCCCGGTTCAGCAGGATCACATGTCCCCCGAAAAGCCCCCTGTCCCGATACAGTCCTGCAAAATAAGCCGCATTCTGGCCCGCCATAAAATTTTCCTCTGCAAAATCGCCTGCATCCCTCAGACTGGAACCTACGATCTGCTTTACCTTTCCATTATGAATATCAATACATGGCCTGAAACGCATACTTATCTCCTTTTTATTATAAAATCAATTGTTTCGTAACATAAAGCGGTCTCTGATTTCTGTCTTTTTATGTATAATATTTTATTTGCGGAACATACTACCAAATAAAGAGTTCTTCTGCGGACTCTCCGCGCACGAGCGGTATCGTCCTGCGGCTGTTCATTACCGCAAGCTGCGCATCATGAAAAAGAAAAGGAGCGAGATTATGAAAAAGTTTGCAAGAATGCTGTCCCTTTCTCTTATTCTTGTAATGCTCTGCGCAGCGCTCACTGCCTGCGGCAACAAGAACAATGACCAGACCGGGACAACAGACAACACTACCAATGAAAGTACAAACGGTACCACGGCAGACAATACAGACAATGCCGACGACGCCGGGACCACTGGTGCCGATACAGAAAACGGCACCGGAAGCGATGCAGCCAACAATAATACCCAAAACACCACAAACGGTACCGGTACGGGTACAAACAGCACGAACTCTGACACCACTACGGATAACGATACGGAAAACGGCGGCAATGAAACAGCTATTGACGATGCCGGCAATGCCGTAGGTGATGTAGTAGATGATCTGGCTGACGGAGTATCCGATGCAGCCGATGGAGTATCCGATGTCACCAACGATGTGGTCGGTTCCAACAACACGCCATAAACAATAGAAAGCACGCTTCGCGGGCTTTCTATTGCCATAATCTGACTGCGGCGAAGCGGTACATACCGCCTCGCCGCAGCAGTTACATACATAATCTTCTGTTTTTATCTCACCCGTTCTATGATACTGCCGTCCTGATATGCCTGCAGCAGCAGTTCCAGATGACGGATACTTTCCATGATCTCTGCCCCGATATCCGTATCCGCAACCCGCAGCCGGTTCACGGCTGTTTCTATGACTATGGAATCCGAAAAAATATCCGACTCTTTCTGAATGGCATCCTCTTTGGACTCAAAAGTCTCATGGGCAACCAACCGCATACCGTGAGAATTGGCAATCAGCGTATAACCGGCAATCCCGGTTTTACCCTGATAGGCTTTGGAAAATCCTCCGTCTATAATCAGCAGCTTGCCGCCGCACCGCATAGGCGTCTCTCCCTTTTTCAGCTCCACCGGCACATGACCGTTTACAATATGGCTTTTGGTTTCATCCAGCCCAAATTCCCGCAGAATCTGATTCAGGATCTCTTCTCTGTCATTCAGGCGGTAATAACTGTTCTTTACTTCTGTGTGGGTTTCTCCCTCCGCCACGAAATACCGTTCAAACGTAGCCATTTTGTCTTTGCCAAATACCGGAGAATTGGGACCGGCCCAGATATACCAGATCATGTCCTGGCCCCGGCGCTTTTCGGAAACATTGTGCCGGTTATAAAATCCCTTTCTGGCATAATGCTCCAGTACATCATACAGCGCCTTTCCTCCGTATGCTTTGCCGTCGATCTCCAGCGTTTTAAAATTCCCCTGCTCATCCATCGGAACACAGCCGTGATACAGCAGATTGGAATTGTGTACTTTATACAGACCTCCTTTGGAAAAAAGGAAGCGGATATGCCTCTGGAGCTTTTCACAATGTACAAAAGCCTGCCGCAGACGCTCCATCAACTGAGACTCTTCCGGTGTGAGTTTATAGGGATTGTCCGGATTGACAGTAGGAAAATCCGTATCCCGCATGGCATAGGATTTGCCGCCGATCAGAACCGTCCGGTTCTCATAATCGATCTTATCCAGAAGCAGCCTGTCCTCCATATGAAATTCCGGATGGCGTTTGATCAGCTGACCCTCCAGCTTAAACTGCAGAATCGCCATTGCTTTATGCATCTTCATATCCATCCGCAGATCTTTGGTATTGTAATCCGTATTATACTTGATGGCAAATATACTGCAGTCCGTGTCCTTATAGGTTTCCATCGCAAAAGTCACCAGCGGAATCAGATTGATGCCATATCCGTCCTCCAGTGTATCCAGATTGCCGTAGCGGGCCGCCATCCGGATCACTGTGGCGATGCAGGCCAGATGGCCGCTGGCCGCTCCCATCCATACAATATCATGATTGCCCCACTGAATGTCTATGCTGTGATATTCCTGCAGAGTATCCATAATAATATGGGGGCCGGGGCCCCTGTCATAGATGTCCCCCACAATATGCAGATGGTCAATGACCAGCCTCTGAATCAGCTCACTCAGCGCAATGATAAAACCGGGCGCACTGCCGATCCGGATAATCGTATGGATGATTTCATTATAATAGGCTTCCTTGTCCTGTACTTCTGCCTTTTCCGTAATCAATTCTTCTATAATATAAGCAAAATCCTTTGGCAGTGCCTTTCTCACTTTGGAGCGGGTATATTTGGATGCCACACGCTTGGTAATCTGCACCAGCCTGTGCAGCGTGATCTTATACCAGTCCTCGATATTATCCTCCTGCTGCATCACCAGTTCCAGCTTTTCCTGGGGATAATAGATCAGCGTAGCAAGACTTTTTTTATCCCTGCTGCTCAGAGTATTGCCGAACTCCTCATCTATTTTGTATTTTACCGAACCGGAACCGTTTTTCAGCACATGATGAAACTGCTCATACTCTCCGTGAATGTCCGTAAGAAAATGCTCGGTTCCCTTGGGAAGATTCAAAATAGCCTGCAAATTGATGATCTCCGTAGAAGCAGCCGCCATTGTGGGATACTGTCTCGCCAATGTTTTTAAATACATCAGCTCCATCTCTGTGAGATTTGCCCCTGTTTTTTCATTGTCCATACGCTCCCTCCCAATGCTTCCCGCCCGAAGCCTATCTGCCTTCTATGACATCGCTCATATGATAATAGCCTGCCGGTTTTCCCGCCAGATATTTTGCCGCCTGAATTGCACCTTTGGCAAATACTTCTCTGGAATATGCCCTGTGAGAAAAGGTAATCACCTCATCCGTACCGGCAAAAATCACATCATGATCTCCTACAATCGTGCCGCCCCGCACTGCCGATATCCCGATTTCTTTTTCGGGCCTTTTCTCTCTTCTGCCACTTCTGTCATACACATAAGTATACGCCTGCCCCAATGCTCCGTTCAGAGAATCCGCCAGCGCCAACGCCGTACCGCTGGGCGCATCCAGCTTCTGACTGTGGTGTTTTTCCACGATCTCCATATCAAACCCGGCTGCCGCCAGCACAGGCGCCGCTTCCGCAAGCAGTTTCTGCAGCAGATTGATGCCGATTGACATATTCGCCGATTTCAGTATGGCCACCTTCCCGGCTGCCTCCTCTGTCTTTTTCAACTGTTCCTCGCTGAGTCCTGTAGTGCACAATACACAGGGAACTTTTCTGTCCACGCAAAATGCAAGCAGCTCGTCCACTGCCCCTGCAGATGCAAAATCAATCACTGCATCCGCTTCGATGCCGCAGTCTCCGATCCGTTCAAATACAGGGAAGGGGTTGGTAATATGCTGAGAAGCATCCACTCCTGCCACCACCTCCAACTCCGGGTCCGCAGCCGCCATCCTGCTGATAAACTGTCCCATACGGCCATTACAGCCATGTACAATGATTCTGATCATAACACAAGCTCCTTTTTTTGACATACAACAGAAAGCGTCCCTCAAACTTTCCGTCGTTACAAACAATTGAAATGTGCCCCGGTACAAAAACCGGAGCACCCTTTGATACAAGTCCTGATTGTTTTTACATGGCGGCAGCGATCAGCACAACATAGATAAAAATAAATGCTACCGTCAGCAACAACCCAAGCACAGATAAAATAATACCTGCAATCGCCATCCCCTTCTGCGGATTCTTCTGTGCGATATTAATGATACCCAGAACAATCCCGACGATGGAAACAAAAAATGTGACAAAAGACCAGAAACCCAGCACGGAAATAATACCGCAGACAAGACTGCCTACTGCTTTTCCGCCGCTTTTTTCCGGAATCGCGTTGGAGACTACCACCGGACCGTTATAGCTGTTGGGCGCATAGCTGTTATAGCCTGCGCCGTTATTGTTCTGGCCGGAATTTTCTTTCTCGTTCATAGATTAGATTACCTCTGTCCGATTTTACATCATACTTGTAGCGCCTACCAGCAGCATATTCAGCACAAAGAAAACTGCTGCAATTACCAGGAAACCAACAAACGCAATGATAACCTTTGTATTGTTTTTCTGCAGTGATGCAGATATGTACACAGTACTCAGCGCAGCGCCGATCACCAGACAAAGAAGCCCGCCGAAGAACCAGCCTCCGATCACGCTGATTGCAACCAGCACCCATACCCATGCAGGAATACTTGTCATAGGTTCATACTGGGAACCGTCATCCTGATAAGTCCCGTTCACTGCCAGTCTGCTCTTATTACCGATCATAACCACATGACAATTAGCCCCCGGAAAATCTACAGAATAATCCACCAGATTGATAAACCAATTGCTGGATTTCACTCTGTAAGTGTTCGTATCCACCGAAATTTCCGGTCCGCCAAATGCTTTTGTCTTGCATCTGATTGTGTGACTCATTCCATTGCTGTCAGAAATCGTCCATGAATTACTAGCCATCTCACTCTTTCTCCTTTTCCTCGTTTTAAATTCCGGTACAAAGCAAAAACTGCTTTCCCGCCCTGTATCTGCAAAACCCTTTACTCCCTTCCGTCTGGTCCCGCATACAGTATAAACTCTACTTATTTTACAAAAATCAGCCCGCTTTGTCAATATATTCAGCCTTTTCCAATGCCAAATTCTTTCATGGCTTTTTCCAGCCTCTCCACATTTGCCGGCTCCATTTCAGACAAAGGCATCCTGAGCACCCCTTCGTCTCTTCCCTGCAGCTTCAGCGCCATTTTTACCGGAATCGGGTTGACTTCGCAAAACAGTGCATCCACCAGAGGAATGGCATCCAACTGAATCTTCAGGCTGCCTGCCAGGTCTCCTTCAAAAAATCTGGCACACATATCATGGGTCTGTCTGGGCGCCACATTGGAAAGCACGGAAATCACGCCAAGCCCGCCCAAAGCAAGCAGCGGAACCACCTGATCGTCATTGCCGGAGTACAGCTCCACACATCCGTCCGCCAGAGACATCAGTTTGGCAACCTGGGAGATATTGCCGGAAGCCTCTTTCACACCCACAATATTTTCCACATCTGAGCAAAGTCTGACCACAGTTTCCGGCGCAATGTTTGTCCCTGTCCGGCTGGGCACATTGTACAGAATCATCGGCAGAGAAACAGAATCCGCAATGGTTTTGTAATGATAGTACAGGCCGTTCTGCGTCGCTTTATTATAATAAGGAGATACTACCAACAGACCGTCCACACCGGCCTTTTCTGCCTCCTGGGAAAGATACACTGCCGTTTCCGTACAGTTGGAGCCTGTGCCGCCGATGACCGGAATCCTGCCGTTCACCTGTTTTACACAGTACCGGATCACATCCAGATGCTCCTCATGGCTGAGGGTGGAGGACTCCCCTGTCGTCCCGCATACAATGATCGCATCTGTACCATTGGCGATCTGATATTCCAGCAGCTCTGCAAACCTTTCATAATTAACCGAACCGTCCTGGTGAAACGGTGTGACAATCGCTACGCCTGCGCCTTTGAATAATGCCATATTCCTTACCTCCTTATGTTGGTTATCCCATTGTTGACCTCTGATACCTGTCATACGACAGAAAAAATCCTGCTTTCCAGGACACTGCGCCTGCAGCGGGTCACGAAAGCGATATAACTCTGTTTCGCCGCAGTGCAATATACGTTCTTATGACAGGAAATTCTTTTGAATTTCCTGTCACGAGAAAAAAGCTGACTCAACAGCATACAGATGAGCCAGCTCAAACTTCTGTCTTTACGATAGCGCCCCATCTGCAATCAGATGACAGTCATACATCTCTTAAATGTATGCCCAAGATAAAATCTTCATGGAAATCCTATCTTTCGGCATATTCCCCTTTCACTGCCCCTCACCTGTGCCTGACACATCAGAAACGCTACTTATGAAATACGCAACCTCTATCTTTCTTTTCGTGAATATATTTATCATAGCAGACAACTCCGCGGCTGTCAATGATGTCATGTCTTAAAATTGTCCTGCCCTCAGTGACGGCCCACATCAATCCGGCACACTTCATCCGCCAGCCTGTCAATCGAATCATGCAGTCTGATCCCGGTGAGAACCACCTGCATTTCCTCTGTCTTTTCGCTCAGAATAGAGAGCATTTCCTCCTCCGTGATAATGCCCGGATCCAGAAGACCCAGTACCCCGTCCAGTATCAGCAGATCACATTCCCCTGTGCGCAGTACCTTTCTGGCATAATGCAGACCGTTTTTGATGTTCTGTATCTCGTCCCTCTGGTGCTCCAACGGCAAATCGCCAAACTCCTCTTCGTACTTTTCAAATCTGAAAAACCGGACCTCCGGCTCCAGCCGTTTCAGAAAGGCGCTTTCCTTCAGGCTTCTGTCTTTCATAAAACGGATCACCATTACCTGCTTTCCCTCATCGGCCGCCAGCAGCGCTTTTCCAAGCACAGACATGGTCGTTTCCTGTCCTTCGCCGACGCAGATGCATATCTTTCCCTGCTCCATGTATCCCTCCTGTAAGCAGACACTTTCTCTGCTGCATATTGCCTGTATTTCATGAAGCATAGCACAGATAACAGTGGAACGCAAGTCATTCCTGATTTTTATCATACGCAGTCCGGCTACGCCTCCTCTTCTTCCTCTCCTGCCAGCTCCAGTTTGCTTACGGATACTTCGTAGGCAATGCGTTTTTCTGTCGTCTCTTCCGATATCTTTTTCATATATTCTCTGCTCTGAATCCTGCCCCAGACAAGGCATCTGGAGCCTACGGTAAAACTGCTGACATATCTGGCATTTCTGCCCCAGCAGATACAAGGTATGTAATCGGATTTTCCATAGGGTCTGTTGACCGCAAGCAGTAAATCCGCAATTTCTCTGCCAAGAGGAGTTTTCCGGTAAACCGGCTCCTTACAGATATAACCATCCAGAAAAATCTGATTGGTCTTTGCACTCTCCTCAATCACATCCATAAATTCGATTTCTCTGGCAAATACGGAAAGCACCAGCTTATTTTTCTTTTCCTCATGTCTGTTATAAGAACGGAACTGTCCGGTCACACACAGACTTCTGCCTTTGTAGTCCTCACTTACATCCAGCAGCCGTTCCGATACCATAACCGGAATCACATCGTAAGATTCGCTGAGGCGGGCCACTTCCACATCCACCATATAGAAACCTTCCCCGAATATTTCATGACTGAATGTAAAATCCCCAATCACTTCACCCATGATTGTCACCTGGTTGTTTTCAATTACCTTATCTGTCATCTTTGTTCTCCCTTCTTACGTTTAAGAATTTTTTCCAGTAATGTACTACTATATATATGATGTATTTCACAGCTTAGAACCGTTATTGATCGCAGGATTCGACACTGCCTGTCGCCTGCCGTCAGTTCGCGTCAGACCCGCCTGACTGACGGTAGCCTTGCTGCCGCTTCTTTTACGTATACTTGCAACTTTTTTCCTGTAATGCTATAATGTGCGGATATATAAGTATGTCCCTGGGACATCAGGAGGAGATTATGAAACAGACAAGAAATGATGTAAGAAATGTAGCTATCATTGCCCATGTGGATCATGGCAAAACCACCCTTGTAGATGAGCTGCTGAAACAAAGCGGCGTTTTCCGGGAAAACCAGGAAGTGGCAGAACGTGTTATGGATTCCGGCGATATTGAACGGGAACGGGGCATCACCATCCTTTCCAAAAATACGGCTGTTATGTATAAAGGTACAAAAATCAACATTATCGACACGCCCGGCCATGCAGACTTCGGCGGGGAGGTGGAGCGTGTCCTGAAAATGGTAAACGGCGTGATCCTGGTCGTGGACGCTTTTGAAGGCGTTATGCCCCAGACCCGTTTCGTACTGAAAAAGGCGCTGGAATTAAATCATCCTGTCATCGTATGCATCAACAAGATCGACCGGCCGGAAGCACGTCCGGAAGAAATCATAGATGAAGTACTGGAACTGTTTATTGATCTGGAAGCCAACGAGAAACAGCTTGACTGCCCTTTTGTCTTTGCTTCCGCCAAAGAGGGCACTGCCACGCTGGATCTGGACAATGAAAACGGCAATATGAGCCCTCTCTTTGAAACCATTCTCAATTATATCCCTGCTCCGGTAGGCGATCCGGATGCCGGGACCCAGGTGCTGATCAGTACGATTGACTACAATGAATACGTGGGACGCATCGGTGTGGGAAAGGTGGACAACGGTTCTGTCTGTGTGGGACAGGAAGTGGTCATTGTCAATCACCACGAACCGGACAAGCAGCAGAAAGTCAAAATCAGCAAATTGTATGAATTTGACGGTCTGAATAAAGTGGAAGTGAAGGAAGCGAAGTTTGGCTCTATTACGGCGATTTCCGGCATTTCGGATATCCGTATCGGAGATACCCTCTGCTCCCCGGAACAGCCAAAGCCCATTCCCTTCCAGAAAATTTCCGAACCTACCATTGCCATGCAGTTCAATGTAAATGATTCCCCGCTGGCAGGTCAGGAGGGCAAATATGTTACCAGCCGCCATCTGCGGGACAGGCTGATGCGGGAGCTGAATACGGATGTCTCCCTGCGGGTGGAGGAAACAGATACCACAGAGAGCTTTAAGGTGTCCGGTCGGGGCGAGCTGCACCTGTCCGTCCTGATTGAGAATATGCGCAGGGAAGGCTATGAATTTTCGGTCAGCAAGGCGGAAGTCCTCTATCATCTGGATGAAAACGGTAAAAAGCAGGAGCCTATGGAACAGGTCTATGTGGATGTGCCGGAAGAATTTTCCGGAACTGTCATTGAAAAACTGAGTATCCGAAAAGGGGAATTGTTGAATATGAAACCCCTGACCGGCGGCTATACCCGTCTGGAATTTTCCATTCCTGCCAGGGGCCTGATCGGATACCGGGGTGAATTTCTGACCGATACAAAAGGGAACGGCATTATGAATTCCGTTTTTGCAGGTTATGGCCCCTATAAGGGAGACATTCAGTACAGGAAACAGGGGTCTCTGATAGCTTTTGAAGCGGGGGAAGCCATTACCTACGGCCTCTACAATGCTCAGGAACGGGGTACTCTCTTCATCGGGCCGGGGGAAAAGGTATATGCCGGTATGGTGATCGGCCAGAATGGCCGGGGAGAGGACATCGAACTGAATGTATGTAAGACAAAGCATCTGACCAATACCCGCTCTTCCAGCGCGGACGAAGCGCTCCGCCTGACCCCGCCCAGGATCCTGAGCCTGGAGCAGGCGTTGGAATTTATTGATACGGATGAACTGCTGGAAATCACACCGGACAGCCTGCGGATCCGTAAGAAGATTCTGGACCCTACCCTGAGGAAACGCTCTGCCATGAAAAAACAGGGATAATGCACTTTGCTGACTTCTAATGACACCATGACTCACACCTATGCAGGAGGATTGTTTTATGACTTATACCGCCGCTCAAAACCGTTATCAGGCCATGCAGTATGTACGCTGCGGCAACAGTGGTCTGAAACTGCCGACTCTCTCTCTGGGCTTCTGGCACAATTTCGGTATCCACAATGATTACGGAATCATGAAGCAACTGTGCTTCACTGCATTTGACAACGGCATCACCCATTTCGATCTGGCCAACAATTACGGCCCGGAATATGGCCGTGCCGAGCTGAACTTCGGACAGATTTTCAAAGAAGCCTTTCGTCCCTATCGGGACGAACTGCTGATCAGCACCAAAGCCGGCTTTGATATGTGGGACGGCCCTTACGGCAACTGGGGCAGCCGCAAATATCTGTTGGCCAGCCTGGATCAGAGCCTGATGCGTATGGGACTTGACTATGTGGATATCTTCTATCATCACAGAATGGATCCCCAGACCCCTCTGGAAGAAACGATGGGCGCTCTCGATCAGGCTGTCAAAAGCGGGAAAGCCCTGTACGCCGGCCTTTCCAATTACGATGGACCCACGATGCAGAAAGCATCGGCCATCCTGCAGGAGCTGCACTGTCCTTTTCTGATCAACCAGAACCGCTACTCTATCCTGGACCGGACCATAGAGGAAAACGGACTGAAGCAGACGGCCTGCCGGGAAGGAAAGGGCATCATCGCCTTCAGCCCGCTGGCCCAGGGACTTCTTACCGATAAGTATCTGCATGGCATCCCTGAGGACAGCCGTATCGCAAAAGACGGCCGTTATCTGCACAAAGAAGTGTTGTCGGATGTGACTCTGAATAAAATACAGGCGCTGAATCATCTGGCATCCCGGCGGGACCAGACACTGGCTCAGATGGCGCTGAGCTGGGTTTTAAAAGACGCAAAAATCACAAGCGTTCTGATCGGTGCATCCAGACCTGAACAGATACTGGAAAATCTGAGTATATTGGGACACTGTGAATTTTCAGAAGAAGAACTGAAAGAAATTGACCGGATCACAGCCGGAAGCCTGTCCTGAATAACCGGAATGATCAAAAGAACCATAGAACATAGACAGAACGGAACTGATCCATAACGAAAAAAGAAAGATACGGCGAAAAGCTGCGGAAGAACTATGGTGCCCCGTTGGCTTTTCGCTCTTTTATGGAATGTAATTAAAATATCACATCTTTCCTCTCCTGTAAAGGAGAAATAATTAACCTTTTCCGTCCTTTCCATATCGCATCGGTTCCGACATATGATGTATCTTATAAACATAT
>VSOB01000033.1 GCA_009774625.1 Lachnospiraceae bacterium | reverse complement strand
GTATATATGTATATATCGGAAAACCAATACCGGGATTTAAGAGTCCGGATCCATTATTTTCGTGAGTCTGGCCGCTACCTCCTGGTCCATAACTCCCAGGATCTTACCCCGGTCCCCTGCGCTCATCGTGCCCAGTATCTTTGCCGCCAGTTCCAGATCATCCTGCATTGCCTCAAAGATAGCCGCCGCTTCTTTGGGCTTCATCTCTGCATAAGCGCTGGCATATTCCTGTACCTTGCTATCTACCTGCTCCTGCGCCACCACCTGCTTATAAATCAGTTCAGCCGTAGCAGGGTCCATAGACTCAAAATATTTCATATAGGCCTCGGCTCCCGGTCCTTTATCTGAGTACACTACCTCATTGTAAAACTCATTTTTGATATTCTCAAACGCGATCTGATTATCCTCAAATGTACGCAGTCGTTCGATTTCCGCCTCCAGCTCCTGAATCCGCTTTTCGGTATTCGCATTGCCTGACTGGGCGTTTTCCAGCTCCAGCTCCAGACGCTTAATCTGGTCCACCGCATCTTTCAGATTTTTATAGCCATAATATTCCTCTTCTTCGCCGCTGCTTCCTCCCGGCTGTGCCATTTTTTCCGTCGGAAGCACCTTATTGATCACCGGCACATTACCCAGAATCGGCCTGAGCACCGTAGAACCAAAACCCCCCACATCCAGTTTGATCAACAGGCCTAAAATGGCAATCCAGATTACCACGATGATAAAAGTTACCATCACAATCGGTGCAGAGCTGCCTTCCGACTCTTCATCCAGCTCTTCTTCCTGGGCATCCAGCTCCTTTGCCCGGCGCTTTGCCTCTTTTTTCTGCGCCTTCTGCTCCGCCTTCAGCCGTTTCTTCTCTTCCTTGAGACTCTTTTTATCTTTAACCTCTTCCGTATCCTGTATTTCTTCTTTTTTTGCCATAATTCCTGTCTGCCGCTCCTTATTTTCATGCGCTGCCTTCTGTCAGGGCTTCTTCTGCTTTTTTCTGCCCGTATGTATAGCTGGTCAGCTCATCAATTTCCCGGCTTTCCCTTGCCTTTTCCTCTTCCATAAATACTGCAAACGCATTTTCTCTCAGCTTTTCCTGAATTTTTCTCTCCTGAATGGATTCCTGCAGCTTCTGTCGTTCCTGTTCCACCTTTTTTTCTGCTTTTCTGATCTCCATCCGCTGCGCTGCCATAAACTCGTTCATGCGCTCAATGGCTTCTTTATTTTCCCGGATCTCCCGGATCCGCAAAGAGGCGATCAGAGAATCTCTGGCAGCTCTTTCATAGCCGTCCCTGCGACTGCGCAAATGCTCCAGCTTCTCCTCCTCTTCCCTGAGGCGTACCATCGCCATTCCAAAATCCATTCTGGCCTGCTCTTCCAGTTTTTCCTTGATATTCAGAATATTCTGCATCCGGTATACAAATTTAGACATTTATCTCTTATCCTTTATACAGAGCTTCCAGCATGGCAATCGTTTCTTCATAGGTAAATTTGCTGTCCACATCCTGCATCAGAAATGCGTTGGTGGCATCGATCTTTTCCACCGCATAATCAATATTCGGATTGCTGCCTTTTTTATAAGCGCCGATATTAATCAGATCCTCCGCTTCGTTATAGGTGGCCAGCACATTTTTCAGCTTGCCTGCCGCCTTTTTATGCTCTTTTTCCGTTACCTGACTCATACACCTGGAAATGCTCTGCAGAATATCCACAGCAGGATAGTGATTTTTGTGGGCAAGTTTACGGTTCAGCATAATATGCCCATCCAGAATACTGCGGGCCGTATCGGTAATCGGCTCATTGAAGTCATCGCCGTCCACCAGCACGGTATACAGTCCGGTAATGGAACCTCTGGCGGCTCTTCCTGCCCGTTCCAACAGCTTCGGCAGTTCCGAATACACACTGGGCGGATATCCGCGGGTCACAGGAGGCTCCCCGGTAGCCAGCCCGATCTCCCTCTGCGCCATACAAAAACGGGTCAGGGAATCCATCATAAGAAGTACATCCCTGCCCTGATCTCTGAAGTACTCTGCAATCGCAGTCGCCGTTTTTGCGGCTTTATTTCTCTCCAATGCAGGTTTATCCGAAGTTGCCACTACCACTACAGACCGGCGCATACCTTCTTCTCCCAGATCCCGCTCTATAAATTCCCTTACTTCTCTTCCCCGTTCGCCGATCAATGCAATCACATTGATCTCTGCTTTCGTATTTCTGGCAAACATTCCCATCAATGTGGATTTGCCTACGCCGGAACCGGCAAAAATACCGATCCTCTGACCTGCGCCTACTGTAATCAACCCATCCACCGCTTTCACACCCAGCGGAAGCGGGGTATCAATAATGGCACGACTCATAGGATCCGGAGGCGGCGCCTCCACAGAATATGTAGCAGCATCCGGCGGAATCTGCACCTCACCCGCAGCAGGCCTGCCCAGGCCATCCAATGTCCTGCCCAAAAGAAAATCTCCCACACATACCCGAAGAGATTCCCCCGTGTTTTCCACCAGATTGCCGATACCAATGCCTTCCGTATTTTCATAAGGCATCAGCAGCGTCCGGCCGTCTTTAAAGCCCACCACCTCCGCCATAATTCCCGGCCCTTCCTCTCCTTCCGGATGGATAAAGCAAATATCGGCCAGTCTGGCATCCGGTCCCGCGGCCTCAATCGTCAGGCCCACTACATTCAGCACCTTGCCCAGTTTTCTATAATAAACTTTTTCTTTTGCCTTTTCATATTTGGATAAATCCATGCTTATTCCACACCTTCATAGGAAAGAAGCAGCAGCTCTCTGCGCAACGCCGCAAGCTGCATATCCAGACTGCAGTCATAAATGCCGCCGTCCGCTTCTATCATACACTCATTTTTCTTCATTGTGGCATCTTCCACAACCTCAAGCGCGGCATTTTTATTGCCCATCACTTCCATCAGCACCTTTTTCTGCATGCTGACAAAAGGATAATCCTCAGGTCCCACATGTATGATATAATTGCTGCTGGTTTCCATCTTCTGCATACAGCCTTCCAGAAGCCGCAGCACCAGATTCTGATAGTCTCCCAATTCTATATGAAAAACCTGTTCATAAATTGCCGTTAACTGTTTGACAAATTCAGGTTCCAATTCCCGCATTTTGTCATTGTACTCCGCCTCCAACTGCGCTCTGGCCTCTGCCAGCTCCGCATTTGCCGAAGCCGCACCGTCGTTATATCCCTGCATCCTGCCTTCCTGCCGGCCTTCTTCCAGCGCCTGCTGTCTGGCCGCCGCAATCTCTGCCTGGGCGTTCTCCATCATCTGTTGGATTTCCGCCTGGGCCTGGGCAATCAGTTCTTCCGGGCTGGGCCCGTCATATACAGGCTCCGGCGGAGCAGACGGTTCTGCCTTAATGACATTGGAGCTTTCTTCGCCTTCAGAAGCAAATCCGCTTAGTTCTTCAGCGCCCAATCCGCTCCGGAACCCTTCCCGCCGATCCTCATTCTCTTCCGGCAAAGGCTCAATGCCCAGCTCCCGCATACGCCTTCCCAAAATATCATTGCTGTTGATCACTCTGGTGTCATCAGACTGAACTTGCACCCAGTTCCTTTTCAGCAAGTTACTAGACCACAATTTCATCCCCTCCACCTCTGGAAATAACAATTTCCGCAGCATCTTCCAGTTTTCTGATAATATTTACAATCTTCTGCTGTGCTTCCTCCACATCCTTCATACGAACAGGCCCCATAAATTCCATGTCCTCTTTGATCATGGCAGCCAGACGTTTGGACAGATTTTTGAAAATAGCACTCTGCACTTCCTCATTAGAACCCTTCAAAGCAATCGCAAGATCGGAATTTTCCACATCCCGGAGAACTCTCTGAATCGCTCTGTCGTCCAGTAAAAGAATATCCTCGAATACGAACATCTTTTTCCTGATCTCGTCGGCAAGTTCCGGTTCTTCGATTTCCAGAGTTTCCATGATATGCTTTTCTGTACCACGGTCTACGGAATTCAGTATCTCCACGACTGCATCCACACCACCGATAATGGTGTAATCCTGATTAACAAGAGAGGACAGCTTGGATTCCAAAACCTTTTCCACCTCCTTGATTACATCCGGGCTCGTCCTGTCCATAATGGCAATACGCTTTGCCACGTCCGCCTGCCTCTCCGGAGGCAGTGAGGACAAAATCATAGAGGACTGTGCCGGAGAAAGGTACGACATAATCAATGCAATGGTCTGAGGATGCTCATCCTGGATAAAGTTAAGCAACTGAGACGCATCTGTCTTTCGTACAAACTCGAAAGGTTTGACCTGCAAAGATGCCGTCAGCTTGCCGATTACGTCCCTTGCCCGTTCCTCGCCGAGAGCCTTTTCCAGAAGCTCTTTGGCATAACCGATACCGCCTTCTGCAATATACTGCTGCGCCAGGCAGACCTGATAAAATTCTTCTATGACTGTTTCCTTCAACTGCGGTGTAATGCTTCTTGTGTTCGCAATCTCCAGTGTCAGCTCTTCTATTTCATCTTCTTTCAGATGTTTAAAGATATGGGATGATTTTTCCGGTCCCAGTGCAATCAGCAGCACCGCCGCTTTCTGCAGTCCGGATAAGCCAGAATCCGTTGCCATATCCTCTTACCCCCAATCTTCGTTTAACCAGTTCCTGAGCAGATTTGCCACCGCTTCCGGGTTCTCATCCACAAACTTTTCTATCATCTTCCGGGTTTCGGACCACTCTTCCACCGAAATCGACTCTACCTCAGGTTCTGGTGTGGACTGCAGCAGATTTTCCACGGAAAGTTCTTCCTCTTCCTCTGCCGCTTTTTCTCCCCGCATACTCCGGAACACAACAAATGCCAGCAATCCCAGAATGATGATAATCAGTACGATCTGGATCACATCCGTCGCTCTGATGTTCATCCCTTCTTTGTCAATAAACAGAGGCTCCTCATATGCCACCATTGCAATATTTTCTGCCGAAATACCGGTAGCTTTGGATACAATATCAATCATGCCGTCATCCACAGGCTGCAAAACTCTTTCGCCGTTGATGGCTTTGTATTCTTCCCAGCTAATGCCGTCCAGCAGTCCCTGGTTCTCAATATCCTCTTCCCTCTGTACGTTATATGTAATACCAGCGACGGAAATAGAAGATGCGTCATACTGGATCAGTCCCGGCGGAATAGACTGGGACATGATTCTCTCATTGGGAAGATACTTCCGGCTCTCTTCCGTCTGGGTGGAGCTGGAATTTTCACTGTCCGGCATCTCATATGTGGTCAGATTTTCTCCATTGGAATCTGTACCGGGCACGCCGCCGGAATTGTTCACATTTTCGGCACTGAACAGGTTTTCCTCACTGAGCACTCCCTGTGTCTGTCCGTCTGCCGGTGTGAAATCATGATTGGTAATCTCTGTGGAAGAAAAATCCAGGGAAAGATTGCTGGCCACTTCCACATTGTCATATTGATTGGTCCCCAGCAAAACCCGCTTTACTTCACTTTGCACAAGCCGTTCCGCCTGCTGTTTGACCGAAAGCTGATTGCTGGCGTTGCCTGTTACAGAATAGGAATCTTCGCCGGAAAACAGAAGATTTCCCTGACTGTCCAGAATCGTAATATTGCTGGCATTTTCATTTCCCAGCGCCGTCTTGACAAACTGTGCCATCGCGGCCGCATTTTCCTGTGTAAATTCTCCTTCCAGCTCCAAAATGATGCTGGCAAAGGACTCTTCGTTTTTGGAAAGCAACGTACCGTCATTTTCCGGAAGGGAAAGCTGCACATCCGCTTTTTTTACCGCCTCAAACCGAAGCAGATCCTCCTCCATCTGTCCCTGAAGATAGAGTTTATAGCGTTTCTGTTTATCCGACTCCGTGGTGGAAAATCCGCCGTTGGTCACATTATCGATTCCGTAAGCAGCAGCCGGAATATTGTTGGCGCCCAAAAGCAGATTGGCATCTGAAATCTGTTCCCTGATTACCTTGATCTGATAGCCGTCATCCGACACGGTATAAGTAATACCGGCGCCGTCCAAAAGCTCCGTAATCTGTGAAGCTTCTTTGGTGCTTTCGCAATTTGCCAGAAGTTCATACTGGGGTCTTGTCAGAACCGTCACCAATATTGCCAGAGCAATCGCAACACCTGCTGCAATACATATGATAATCGTCTTCTGTTTAGAAGTAAATTTATTCCACCATTCCAGTATTTTTACCGGAACCGCCTTTAACTTCTCAGTCATTTTCCTTTACTCCCATATCCTATATCTGCATCTGCATTATCTCTTTATACGCTTCCATAAATTTGTCTTTTACGGCAACCGTATACTGTAATGCGGCAGATGCCTTCTGCATTGCAATGGAAAGATCATGGGTATTTTCCGCCTGCCCCAAGGCAACTTTCAGTTCTTCGTTTTCCATATCGGAAATATAACCGTTTGTTGTATGTAAATTATCTATGGCATTGTTCAGCACCGTGCTGAATATATCTCTGCTTTCCTTTTCTGCCTCTGCCTTTTTCGCCGCTCCGGTCTGCTTTGCCGCTTCTCTGACAGCGCCGGAGCTTACATGATACAGCGATCCGATCTCCATTTCTATTCTCCTTTATCTCAGCGCCACGCAAAACCGGGCTGCATATCGTCCGGTTCAGTCTGCACATTTCTATTATTCAGATTATTGTCCCATCTCCAGGCCCTTCATTGCCATCGCCTTGCTGGCATTGAAAGCAGTGGCATTGGCTTCATAGGCACGGCTGGCATCAATTACATTGGTCATTTCTGTCACAATATTTACATTGGGATACAGTACATATCCATTGTCGTCCGCATCCGGATGGGAGGGATCATATACCATCTTCATATCGGTCCAGGTATCCTCTGCCACTGTACTGACTTTAACCCCCTTGCCGGAATAATTGTCTCTGGCTGAATCCAGTACACGACTGAATGGCGTCTGTGTCTCTTTTTCCGCAAAAGCCACCACTTTACGGCGGTACGGTGTACCGTCCTCTGTCCTGGTCGTATTGGCATTTGCCACGTTCTGTGAAATGATATCCATGCGGAAACGCTCTGCTGTCAGTCCCGACGCATTGATATCAAACGATGTAAACATGCTCATATCTGCTCCCCCTTATCTCTTATCGCATTACCAGTTTCAGGTTTGAAAACTCCTGATTGACTCCTGCCATAATCGCATTGTATTTCAACTGGTTGGATGCCAGCAGTACATTTTCCGTATCAATATCCACATTGTTTCTGTCAGTACGATAGGAAAAATTTGAATAATCCGTATAAGTGCGGGGATTCAGCCGCCCAACCTTCAGATCCGCCACTTTGGCATCCACGGATTTGTATCTGGAACTGCCCAGCGCAAGACGCAGCTCATCTTCGAATTTTACGTCCTGCCTTTTATAACCAGGTGTATCCACATTGGCAATATTATTGGAAATCACCTCGTTTCTCGTCCAAGCAGCGTCCAGGGTTTTATCCATAACATTGATATAATTAAATACGCCCGAATGAATCATATCATGCTCTCCTTCCATAAAAACATATGACTCTACTGTCATTGTTCTGTCTATTCCATTATATATTTTTTGTGAAAAAAGACAAGGATTTCATCTCAAACAGACATAAAACAGGACTTATTTCCTATAAGTCCCTTGTATTTTTTCTCCGTCTCGGAAAACTTTATTTGCTTTTTTCATTCTGCACATTCCCCTTTTCCAGCTTCTGCCGTTTCAGCTTTTCCACCTCACCAAAGACCACATCATTGAGTACTTTGATATAGGTCCCTTTCATGCCGGAGGACCGGGATTCGATTACACCTGCGCTCTCAAACTTCCGCAGCGCATTGACGATAACGGAACGGGTAATTCCAACTCTGTCTGCAATCTTACTTGCCACCAGGATCCCCTCATGACCGTTCAGTTCATCAAAAATATGAGTGATTGCCTCCATTTCAGAAAAAGAAAGTGTACTGACTGCGGATTTGACTACCGCCAGTTTCCTGGCTTCCTCTGCACTCTCTTCATTCACTGCCCGGAGCATTTCCAGGCTGACCACGGTAGTACCGTACTCGCAGAGAATGATATCGTCTATTTCATAAGGTTCACTGTCCTTATAAATAAACAGAGTACCCAGCCGCTCTCCCGCAATATCGATCGGTGTAATAATCGCCTGAAACCTTCTGGCATCTTCTTCTCCAAATCCAAGCGCTTCAAGATTTACATTCTCCTTGGTGGAAAGCACGCCCAGCATCCTCTCATTCAGCATGGCGTCAATGTATTCACCCACTCTGCCGCCGATCAGCTTATCTTCTTCCCCGCTCCCCACGCCGAGGACTTTACCTTTTCTGCTGATGACAAGTACATTGGAATTCAGAATTTCCCTCATGACATTACAAATATCATTAAATATCACCTTGCTGGAATTGTTATTGTGCAGGAGCATTCCGATCTTTCTGGTCTTGTCCAATAATTGTACACTGCTCATATGGATTCTCCTTCTCATGTAATCCATTGTAATACAATATGATCTTTTTCGCAATGCTTTCCCCAAAAATATCGAAAAATACCACAAAATGTCTATGATTTAGATATAATTTCGGAATTTTTTGGCTTTTCCAGTATATTTCCGCAGGTTTCCTCCATACAGACCAATTTGTTTCCTTTTTCCAGCATAAGAGAGCCGCATTTGCTGCACCGGACAGAAGAAGGTTTCTGCCAGACCATAAAATCACATTCCGGATTGCCGATACAGCCATAATATTTCCTGCCTTTTTTTGTTTTCTTCAGCACAATGTCTTTTCCGCAGGACGGGCAGGCGATTCCTATTTTTTCAAAGTAGGGTTTGGTACTTCTGCAGTCCGGAAAACCGGGGCATGCCAGAAAACGGCCGTGGGGGCCGTACTTAATCACCATCTGTCTGCCGCATAGCTCACAGATCTCATCCGACACTTCATCCGCTATGCGCACCTGTGCCAGCTCCTTTTCTGCTGTATTTACCGCCTCATCCAGATCCGGATAGAAATTGGACACCACAGTTTTCCAACTGATCACGCCTTCTTCCACTTTATCCAGAAGCGCTTCCAGATTGGCCGTGAAGCTCACATCCACAATACTGGGAAATGCGGTTTTCATCATATTGTTTACCACCTCACCCAGCTCTGTCACATACAGGTTGCGGTTTTCCTTTGTCACATAACGTCTGGCCAGTATGGTGGTAATAGTAGGCGCATAGGTACTGGGCCGGCCGATCCCCAATTCCTCCAGCGCCCTGACCAGACTCGCTTCCGTATAGTGGGCCGGGGGCTGCGTAAAATGCTGTCCGGAATCAAACTCCAGAAATGTCAGCACGGAATTTTGATCAATCCCTTTTACCAGCAGGTTATTCTCCTGCTTTTCCTCATCCGCACCGGTATATACGCTCATAAAACCATCAAAAACGACTTTGGAAGCCGCTACCGTAAAACAGTGCCGGCCTGCACCGATACGCACAGAGGTGGTCTCGTATTTCGCAGGCGCCATCTGGCTTGCCGTAAAACGTTTCCAGATCAGCTGATACAGTCTGAACTGATCCCTGCTCAGGGAATCCTTCAGCATATAAGGAGTCCTGCTGATGTCTGTAGGACGGATGGCTTCGTGGGCATCCTGTATTTTCTGTCCGCCCTTTTTCTCAGCAACAGCCGCTGCCGCATACCCTGCGCCGTAACTTTGCGTAATATATTCCTTCGCCATCCGTGCCGCTTCCTCGGACACCCTTGTGGAATCGGTACGCAGATAAGAAATGATACCCACGGTTCCGCTGCCTTTAATATCAACGCCTTCATATAACTGCTGCGCCAGACGCATCGTTTTCTGGGTGGAAAAATTCAGCGCCTTGCTGGCTTCCTGCTGCAGCGTGGAAGTGGTAAACGGCAGCGGCGCCTTTTTGATCCGCTCTCCCTTTTTCACCTCATCCACATGGTAATCCGCTTTTTCCAGCTCTTTGCAGATGTTTTCCAGCTCCGCTCCCGATGCTATCGTTTTCCGTCTGCCGTCGGCCCCGTAATATTTGGCCACAAGCGGCTTTTTTTCTCCCTTTACCGCAAGTTTCACTTCCAGGCTCCAGTATTCTTCCGGGATAAACGCGCTGATCTCCTCTTCTCTGTCGCAGATAATACGCAGCGCCACCGACTGTACCCGGCCGGCGCTCAACCCTCTTTTGATCTTGGCCCACAGCAGCGGCGAAATCCGGTAGCCCACCATACGGTCCAGCATACGGCGCGCCTGCTGGGCATCCACCAGATCCATATCGATCTCTCTGGCATTTTTCAGAGATTCTCTGACTGCCTGTTTTGTGATTTCGTTAAAAGTGATCCGATACACTTTTTTATTTTCCAGTTTCAGCGTATGCAGCAAATGCCAGGATATGGCTTCTCCTTCCCGGTCAGGGTCGGTTGCCAGATAGATTTTTTCTGCTTTTTTCACTTCTTTTCTCAGGTTTGCAAGAATATCTCCTTTTCCCCGGATAGTAATATACTTTGGCTCATACCCATGCTCCACGTCGATGCCGAGCTGACTTTTGGGCAAATCCCGTACATGCCCGTTGCTGGCCGCCACCTCATAATTGGCTCCGAGAAATTTCTTAATCGTCTTTACTTTGGCAGGCGATTCCACAATAACCAGATATTTTGCCATTCTCTTTGCTCCCCCTTATATAAAATCTTAAAAACTATACAACAAAATTTTGGGAATAGCAAGCAGTTTTTATTTGGAAAAAGGAGACCGAAGCCGTGAAATTTCCACATTCCGGTTTCTTTCATATTGATTTCCCCATTCCCGGAACACCCATCCACGCATCAGAAAATTCATAAGGATATCTGTGATTTCGGGCAGTCCCATATCCTCCCGTGGCTCAGCCTCCCGAATCCTCTCATACAGCTCCTGCAGGGTGACGGGACGATCCCCCAGATATTCCCAGACCACCGTTTCACGCAGGCTCATGTTAACCCTTGCGGCCTGCTCCATGTTCCGGGCCCGATCCTTTTCTGCGTTCCTGCAGCCTGCAGTGTTTTTTTCATTTGCTCTCTGATGGCACCCCTTGCTGTTGCCGTTATCTCTGTCTGCCCTCTGCCATCGGCCTGCGCCGCTGTCTCCGTCCGGCTTCCGGTATCGGCCCGTGACGGCCAGCGCTTCCAGAATATCCGCCGGTGTCAGTGCAATGCCGGCGCCCTGCCGCAGCAGCCGGTTGCATCCCACACTGCAGGCATCCGTAAGCCTTCCGGGCAGTACATACACATCCTTACCTTGCTCCAATGCAAAATCCACCGTAATCAGTGTGCCGCTTCGTTGCTTTGCCTCAATGACAAGTACAATATCCGAAAGTCCGCTGATAATCCGGTTTCTGGACGGGAAATGGCCTGCGATGGGCATAGTGCCGCAAGGATGTTCCGATAAAATTCCTCCCTTTTCCAATAGCGCCTCATACAGATCCCGGTTCTCTCCCGGATAGCAGATATCCGTACCGCAGCCCAGCACACCGAAACTGCTGCCGCCTGCTGCGAGGGCCGCCCGCTGCGCGATCCCGTCGATGCCGGCTGCCATACCACTGATGATCTGGACACCTGCCTGTGAAAGCTCCTCCGCAAACCAGCGGGCCATCTCCCGCCCGTAAGAGCTGCACCTTCTGGCGCCGATAACAGCCACCGCCGCCCTGTCTGCCTCCGGCAGACGTCCTCTGACATAAAGCCGCTCTGGCGCATGCCGCACCTGCCGCAGCATAGTCGGATAAACGGACTGGGTTTTATGAATGCATCGAACCTCTGTTGTTTTTCCCATTATATTTTCCTCTCCCAGTATGTACCGGCTGACAGGCGATAATACACTGCCTCGTTAATGTGGTACACATTTATGTTCTCTTCCCCTGCCAGATCGGCTATCGTCCGTGCAGTGCGCAGCACCTTATGACAGCCCCGCAGGCTTATGGAAAAAGTTTCTGCCGCCTGCCGCAGCCTCTTTTCCGCTTCTTCGTCCAACACACAGTATGTTTCGATCTCCCGGATACCCATCTCTCCGTTGAACCGCAGGCTGCTGCCAAACCGCTTCTCCTGCATCCTCCTTGCCCCGCGGATACGCCTGCGCATCGAAGCGCTGCTCTCTCCCGGCTCTCTTTGGAACAGTTTTTCCGTCTCCATCCCCGGCACTTCCACACACAGATCCATCCGGTCCCGTATCGGACCGGAAATGCGGCCCAGATACCGCTGAATCTGTGCCTGACTGCACCGGCATCTCTGGTCCGGATAATATCCGCAGGGACAGGGATTCATCGCCGCCACCAGAATAAAATCCGCCGGATATTCGATGTTGCCATAGCTTCTGGCAATCCGTACCTTTCGTTCTTCCAGCGGCTGGCGGAGCATATCCAGTACACTGCGCCCAAATTCCGGCAGCTCATCCAGAAACAGTACCCCTCTGTGGGCCAGACTGACCGCACCCGGTACAGGTATCCGGCCGCCGCCGATGACCGAAGCTCCCGTGGCAGTGTGATGAGGCGCCAGAAACGGCCTCTTCTGCAATATACGTCCCCCTTCCAGCCTGCCGCATACACTGTATATGGCAGATACTTCCAGACTTTCTTCCAGAGAAAGCGGCGGCAGAACAGAAGGCAGACGTCTGGCAATCATTGTCTTGCCGCTGCCCGGCGGGCCAACCAGCAGCATATGATGAAATCCTGCGGCTGCAATCTCTGCAGCGCGCCTGACCGTTTCCTGCCCGGAAACATCCTCAAAATCCTCCTGAGGTCCTCTTCCCTCATCCTGCTCCCCGATTTTTAAAGCCTGCGCCCGCTTCAGCCCCGCTTCTTTCATGCCAAAGCGCAGCGCCTTTATGACCTGGGAAATATGGGAGGCCCCATATACACTGATACCGTCAATCACTGCGGCCTCTCCGCTGTTTTCCTCCGGTACGATACAGACTGTGATCCCGGCCTCCACTGCAGTCCTGACTATCGGAAGGATTCCCTTGACCCGTTTCAGCTCTCCGCCCAGCCCCAGTTCCCCCGCAAACAGAATATTCTTTGTCTTTTCTGCTTTCACCATTCCCATAGAAACCAGCAGTCCCACGGCAGACGGCAGATCAAACGCCGTACCGCTTTTATACCGGTCTGCCGGTGACAGATTGATGGTAATCCTGGACGGCGGCAGACAGATCCCGATGTTGCGCAGCGCCACCCGTATCCTCTGCTTGGCTTCCCCTGCCTCTCTGCTCAGACAGCCCACCATTTCCATACACGGAAGCCCCTGCGCCACATCCACCTCCACCTGGACAAGATAGCTGTCGATCCCACAGAAAGCTCCTGATACAATTGTACTGAACATGTTCACTCCTTTGTTTATTCTGATTCTCCGGAAAATATGCAGCGATCGCTGCAAAAGATAAAAAGATACGCAATATGAAAATCCCTGTAAAGCCATTATATGGGAATGGGTGGAAAAAAGCAAGCAGAAATAAAATATGAGCCATGTGGCTGCATGCTGTCATGCGGTTTCCTTTTCTGCGCCTGTGGCGGACATCAGCAGTCCGAAACAGAAAAGGAAACCCCTGCCCATATTGCGGGATACGATTGTCTCCCCAAAAACTTTTATTCCGTCATTTCTAAATACGCCCGTTCATAAATTCAGGCTGCTGCGCATACCAGACCGCCGTTTCTTTGGAAATCAGCCCTTCTTCCAGAAGTCTGCCAATGGCTTCATCCATTGTAACCATGCCCAGTTTTCTGCCCGCCTGCATGGCCGCAGGGAGCTGCCCCATCCTGCCTTCCCGGATCAGGCTGCGTACCGTACGCGTTCCGTGCAGCACTTCAAACGCCGCAATCCTTCCCCCTTCCACAGTCGGCAGAAGCTGCTGGGAAACCACGGCTTCCAGTACGTTGGCCAGACGAATCCGGATCTGCTGCTGTCTGTATGTGGGAAACAGGTCCACCATGCGTTCCACCGAATTGACCACGCCTGTGGTATGCAGGGAAGCCAGTACCAGATGCCCCGTCTCTGCTGCGGTAATCACAGCGCCGATCGTTTCCAGATCCCGCATATCCCCCACCATAATCACATCCGGATCTTCCCGCAGCGCAGATTCCAGCGCCGACACATAATCCGGGCAGTCCAGACCGATCTCCCGCTGATTGACCATTGACATTTTATGCTGGTGCTGATACTCCATCGGATCCTCCAGCGTAATGATATGGGTTTCCCGCTGGCTGTTGATCTGATCGATCAAAACTGCCATCGTAGCCGATTTTCCGCAGCCTGCAGGCCCGGTCACCAGAATCAGCCCCTGTTTTTTCTGATACAGCTCTGCCACTGACCTGGGCATCCCAAGCTGCCTGGCAGAAGGCATGTCCCTGCTCACCAGACGTATGGCCATTGCCACACTGCCCCGCTGCTTATAGGCGTTGACCCGGAACCTTCCCACATCCCGTACTGCAAACGCCATATCATAGTCACCCCGTTCTTCAAATATCTCCCGCTGGGCCTCCGACATTACGGAAATCAGCATCGCCAGAGTGTCAGACGCCGCCAGACTGGGATAGGACATGGCAGTCAGACTGCCGTCCACCCGCATCTTGGGCGGCACCCCTACCGTTAAATGTACATCCGATGCCCCTGCCCGCATCGCTTCCATTAATATTTCTTCTATTGTAATGACCATTTTGTTTTCTTCCTTCTTTAACTATAAACACCAGGATTCCAAAAATTTCAGATATGCATCTTAGGTTCTGACACTGTTGGTAATTTTGTTGTCAGACTGCAAACATATGCCTTTTTCAGCCATCCTGCCGGATGAAAATAAATCCTTCCAGGGATATTTCCTGTATATCTCATATGATAACTCACTATAATCTGTTCATCCGGGAAAGAAAATGTATGCTGTTTTTTAAATCTTTTTAATGTTTCTTTTGACTGGGGCGTCACAAGTGATGGAAACAATATATTCAGTCCATCCAATAATTGTTCCGGGGTATTGATCCGGGACAGCTCCCGCTCCCGTACTTCCCTGATATGCTGAGCATGTTCTTCCAGCTGATTCGGATGTGACAAATTGCAAACCTTTACAAAAGATATAGTATCATCCATTATAGTATAGTAGTCACAGGGGATTTCATATGCTTCCCAATAGGAGTCATAAACAAAGCTGATGCCAAAGCCGGCATTCTCATATGCTGCAAGAAGTCCTTTCCCCGAACCTTTTTCACATATCAATTCTGATTCATCCTGGCAAAAATCAATCATGATCTGTCTGTCACACATATTCATAAATCGTCTGAGAATCTCCCTGTCCTTTATATGATTGCGCCATTTTGATACAGTGTAACCCCTTGACAACGTCAGGAGTTTTAAATCCGACCCGGTCAGAATCCCTCTGTCAAACCCGTTTTTCTTCTTTACTGCCTCACTGTATGTATTGATAAACTGTTCAAATATCTGTATCGCTTTATTCTCGTCCATCTCATTTTCAGGCAGAGAAAGTTCATTAAAAACCATTTGCATCGCATCAGTCTCCCTGATTTAAATTATCTCATCCAGTGCCTTCTCCCATTCATCAAAAAAACCGTCCGGCCAGTAATCCAATCGGCCGTCCTCAAGGATCTTCGGAGATTCCACATGATGAACAGTTCTGTTTTTTTCCTGATGTCTGGAAAAATAAAACAGTCTAACCCGATCTTTCTTTACCATATTCTGTTTTACGGCGATCCTGATTCCGTTTAAAATATGGTCACTGTGTGTTTCCACACAGATCTGCACTCCTTTTGATGCGCAAAGAGCAATCAGCTCCCCCATTTTTCTCTGTCCTCTTGGATGCAGATGCGCCTCCGGATTTTCCACCACCAACATACTTCCCTTACATGCTTTTAACAGGGCTACCACCACCGGAAGTACATACGAAATCCCAAATCCCACATTCGTAGGCCTGAATATCCTGCTTCTTGTTTGATCCAGATAATAAAACCCCAATTTTGCATAGTCTGTATTCTCGATTTGAGAAACATCCGCCTTGACATCCGGCGATATTTCGTTCAGCCAAAACTGTACCATTTCTTTCAGGGATCTCTTTTCTTGGTCCCACTCCACCTTATCATCCTGATATTTTGCCAGATAATGAACGGTAAATTCTCCGCGGACTCCCAACTGCGCTTTCGAATCCACATGAATACTGGATTTTGGATAAATGACCTGAGGCGCATATCTTTCTGCATTGAGATATTCAAAAGGTTCCCTGAACAGAGAAATTTCATGATAATTTCCTGTACATTCCGCTTTCAGTATGTCAAAATCCTGTCTGAATTTTATCCGTGCTCCAAATGTTTTCCCATGCTCTTTCAAACGGATCACGATACATTCATCATCTGTATTTTCATATAAAATATCCTGTGCCATTCCCAGATGGACATATTCCCCATTCAGGCAGACATTATCAGGCAGATAATTTTGCTGCTGAGATTGTTTTAACAGAAGCAGTGATTGTATGATCGTGGATTTTCCCATCCCATTCAGGCCGGAAAACACATTGAGACTATCCAATGCCAAATCCAGATGTTCAAAACATTTAAAGTTTCTTAACTCTATTTCCCCGATCATACTGTGATTATCTCCTTTACCAAACCTTCTATTTTTTCAAATCTTTTTTTCACAGAAGACACCTTTCCACTTCCGATAGATTCAATAAAATCCTCATCCGATTCACACATAAACCGGTATTTTTCCATAATAACCTCTTTCTGATTTTCCAAAGCAGAAAGAGCTTCAAATGGACAACGGGCCAGGATACTTGTCCATGTTTCAAACAACGCCTTACTGATGGGCCTTCTTTTGTTGAAATCCGGCATACGTCTGAAAGCAAATCTCCCGATCCAGCATACGATCCGTTTTTACAGAATACCCTGTTGCTTCTTTGAAAATTTTCTCATTGGCAAGCGTTTTTAAATACTCCGTTGCAAACCCCTGATACAGGGCAAGCCTGATCTCCTGTGGTTCCAGTTCCAACCCTCCTGTATTGATCCGTTTGAAAATATTATATTTCAGATTCACAGGAGCGCCCGGATTTATAATGTAGGTAATGACCTGAGTCTCATTCATCCGGCGTATATAAGATCTGGGCATATCATCAACCCCTGCTCCGTTTAAATCCGTCAGAAACTCCAGCCCCGACAGCTTTAATGTTTTATTTACAAAAAATTCTTTCAGCGCAGTCAGCCTCTGCAAACCATCAATTACGATCCACTTACTGTTATCGCTCCCATCAAAATAAAATGCCGGCAAGGGGATTTTGAGCAGCAGGGATTCAATCAGCTGCCTCTTCCTTTATCTCTTCCACATCATCATCACCGCGCACCAGATATACGCCTTTGCCCATAATATAGCGCTCAAAAAGTTCTATGTTTCTGTCTGCTTCCGGCAGAGAAAATGCCCAGTCCAAAAACTGAGAACGGCTCAATGTTCCCTCTCTGTACTTCACGGCAATTCCGATCAGTTTATCCAGTTCACTTTTATTCTTTTCTGACAGCATTTTCTTCCACTCCCGCATAGTTTTTATCTTTCTGCATATACTGCTTTACTGAGGTGATATACTTTGTCCGGCTATATACTGCAAATCAATCTTGAGCCTGAAATGATCAATCACACCCCTCTCTATTTCTGGTGTATCATAAAAGAGGAAAATTCCAGCCTGCCTTCAAACTGCGGTTTTGGATGGGCAGAATCTGTTCATGATGCATTCTCAAAATCCCATGACTATTACAGAAAATATATTAAATGACCCATGTCTGTGAACTGTCCTGTGTCCCCGCGGATGGCGTCATCAGGCTGACCAGGCCCCACATTTAATATAAAATCCGTTCTCTGATCTCTTCTTCTGTAAAATAACCTGTAGCTTTTTTATTATATCATCTAAACTCGCACATCCGCGCTTCGCGCTTTCTGTCCGATTTCATCGGACATTTGCTCGTTAATGCCGCAGGAAAAGTAAATGTCAGCTTTGCTGCCGCTTCCTTTCCCCTTGCGGCTATTATATCATAAACTGCCGTTTTTTGACAAATAACAAATATACTTCCTGATGAAAGCAAAACAGGAAAACAGGGATACAGACGGCCTTGCCGATTCACGGCTTCTCCCGCTCTATCCCTGTCTTGATTTTTCTACACTGCTCCTTCCATCCCCATCCTCAGCTTCTGCAGCGCCCGCTTTTCGATCCTTGACACATAACTTCTTGAGATACCCAGCATCACGCCGATCTCCCTCTGTGTCACTTCTTCGCCGCAGCCGATCTGTACGGGAAATGTTCCGCCGGATTCCCGTTTTCCGGACAGGAGAATGCCGTACCTCATACAGATAATCTCCCGTTCCCGTTCGTCCAGTCTTGTATATAACAGCTCGCCCAGTTTTTTCGTATTGCGTTTCCGCTCCATACTTTCCAGAATATCAGTCTGCTCATTTTCGATGATGTCCAGCAGACTGATCTCATTGCCTTCTTTGTCCGTTCCGATAGGCTCATACAGGGAAACCTCTTTTGATTTTTTCTTTCTCCCCCGGATCATCATAAGCAGTTCGTTTTCAATACACTTGCTGGCATAGCTGGATAGCCGTATTTTCTTTGCCGCATCAAAGGTATTGACTGCCTTGATCAGCCCTATGGTCCCTATGGAAATCAGGTCTTCCATATCTTCATCCAGATTTTGATATTTTTTGGCAATATGGGCTACCAGACGCAGATTTCGTTCAATCAGCAGCGCTCTGGCTTCCCTGGCTCTCTCACTGCCTTCCTCCTGCATATGTCTGATGCAGCAGGCTTCTTCCTCCGCGGATAAAGGTTGCTGAAAGGTTTTCAAAAGGAGCCCCCAAAATCAATTTACTATCATTCTATGAAGGGACCTTTCCTAAAGTGCCTTTCCACACGCTTTCTTTATCTGTACACATTTTCCGTTTATGACAGAAGAAAATCTGCCAGCACATAGTTGCTCACATCGATTCCCCGCTCCGTCAGCCATACTGCCTGACCATCGTATTCCAAAAGGCCGGCAGCCCGATGTTTTTCCAATACCCTGCCATATATTTCTTCCATACTGCGGCCAAAACAGCGCAGAAACTTATCACATGATACGCCCTGCATCATCCGCAGTCCCAGGAACATCATTTCCTCCATCTGCTCCTGTAAAGACAGTCTGTACGGCTCTCCTGCCCTGCAGCTCCCCACGGTTTTCTCCCGCTTTCGGATCATCAGGTAATCATCCAGCTCTCTGATATTGGACCACCGTCTGTTTTCCACCATAGAGGCGGCGCCCAGTCCAAAGCCCGCATAATTTCCCCGCATCCAGTACAGACAATTGTGTCTGCACTCCGCTCCCGGCTTTGCATAGTTGGATATTTCATACCGTCTGTATCCCTGGGATGCCAGAAACCGTTTTGTAATCTGATCTATTTGCTGTTCTGTTACCTCATCCGGCAGCGCACCCGTCCCCCGGCCTTCCCCATATGTCTCATAAAACGGAGTGCCCTCCTCTATGATCAGACTGTAGGCCGAAATATGCGCCGGCTGCAGCACCGCTGTCTTTTCCAGAGTATCCTGCCAGGAACCGGCGGTCTGCCCTGGCAGTCCACTGATCAGGTCCACATTGATCTGTGTAAAACCCGCCTGACGGCACAGCTCATAGCTTCGCAGAAATTCCTCCCAAGTATGCACCCTTCCCAGCGCTTTCAGCTCTCTGTCATCTCCCGACTGCAGACCCAGACTAATCCTGCCAACTCCTGCAGCCCTGCAGACATCCAGCTTTTCTTTCGTCACCGTGCCCGGATTCATTTCTATCGTGATTTCCGCTTCCGGCTCTATCCGAAAACAAGCCTGCAGGCAGGCAAAAATACGCCGTATCTGTTCTCCGGAAAGAACGGACGGTGTCCCTCCTCCAAGAAACACCGTCCCCACCCGATATTCTTTATATTGTATTGCTTCCGTTTCCATTTCCCCGCACAGCGCCTGTACATAGCGCTCCATCACTGATCCGGTCGCCGGTCCCGACAGGAAATCGCAGTACAGACATTTTTGCATGCAGAACGGAATGTGTATATAAATTCCCAGCGTTTTCATTCTATTTATCATCCAGCTTCAAAACGCTCATAAAGGCTTTCTGGGGAATCTCCACACTGCCGATCTGACGCATACGCTTCTTTCCTTCCTTCTGCTTTTCCAGCAGCTTTTTCTTCCGGGTGATATCACCGCCATAGCACTTGGCCAATACATCTTTGCGCATCGCCTTTACCGTCTCTCTGGCGATGATTTTGCCGCCCACTGCAGCCTGAATCGGTATCTCAAACAGATGTCTTGGAATCTCTTCCTTCAGCTTTTCACACATCTTTCTGCCCCGGTCATAGGCGCCGGCACTGTGAACAATAAAGGACAAAGCATCCACCTCTTCTTTGTTGATCAGGATGTCCAGTTTTACCATTTCCGACTGTTCATATCCCTTTAACTCATAATCAAAGGACGCATACCCTCTGGATCTGGATTTCAGGGCATCAAAAAAGTCATAGATGATCTCGTTCAGCGGCAGCTCGTACTTGATCAGTGCGCGGGTTTCTTCCATATATTCCATACTGATATAACGTCCCCGCCGCTCCTGGCACAGCTCCATAATCGGACCTACAAACTCCTTTGTCACCATGATTTCCGCGTTGACCACCGGTTCCTCCATATAATCGATTTCTGTAGGCTCCGGCAGATTGGACGGGTTTGTCAGCTCGATCACATCCCCATTTGTCTTATGCACCTTATAGATTACGCTGGGAGCTGTCGTTACCAAGTCCAGGTTGTATTCCCGCTCCAGACGTTCCTGAATGATTTCCAGATGCAAAAGTCCCAGAAAACCGCAGCGGAATCCAAAGCCCAGCGCCACGGAAGTCTCCGGCTCATACCGCAGCGACGCGTCATTTAACTGGAGCTTTTCCAGCGCATCCCGCAGGTCCGGGTATTTGGCACCGTCTGCCGGGTACATTCCGCAGTAAACCATCGGTGTGACTTCTTTATAGCCCGGCAGCGGCGCACCGCAGGGTCTGGCCGCATCCGTCACCGTATCGCCCACCATAGTGTCCTTGACATTTTTAATCGAAGCCGTAATATAGCCTACCATACCGGCGCTTAAAGCATCACAGGGCATAAACTGTCCGGCGCCGAAATATCCCACCTCTGCCACTTCCGCCTGGGCGCCTGTGGCCATCATCCGGATCGTCGTTCCTCTGCTAACCGTACCGTCCATGATCCTGCAGAAAATGATCACACCTTTATAGGAATCATACAGGGAATCAAAGATCAGCGCCGACAAAGGCGCTTTTGGATCTCCCTTTGGGGCGGGAATCCTGGTGACGATCTGTTCCAGTACCTCCTCGATCCCGATACCGTTTTTGGCCGAAATCATCGGCGCATCCTGTGCTTCCAGGCCGATCACATCCTCAATCTCATCCTTTACCCGCTGCGGTTCCGCACTGGGCAGATCAATCTTATTGATGACAGGAAACACATCCAGATCATGATCCAGTGCCAGATATACATTTGCCAGTGTCTGCGCCTCGATCCCCTGTGCCGCATCCACCACCAGCACCGCACCGTCGCAGGCAGCAAGACTTCTGCTGACTTCATAATTAAAATCCACATGTCCGGGCGTATCAATCAGATTCAGGATATATTCCTTCCCGTCCTTTGCCTGATAGACGATACGCACCGCCTGTGATTTGATCGTAATACCCCGTTCCCGTTCCAGTTCCATATTGTCCAAAACCTGCGCCTGCATCTCCCGCTCTGTCAGCAGCCCTGTTTTTTCAATGATTCTGTCCGCCAGCGTGGATTTGCCGTGGTCAATATGCGCAATGATGCAGAAATTCCTGATTCTGCTCCTGTCCATGTATGTCATTTCATCCCATCCTATCTCTGTCCGTATACATTCCGTCCGCTCATCCGGCAATCCGGTCTGTTCTTTCGAGATTATACCAGTTTATCCCTGCCAATGCAACCTGTGACCTGCCGGAAAGCAGGACAAGCGCCGGAAACAAAAAAATCATTCCGCCTCCTCCCCATTCTGCGTTCCGGCTTCTTCGCCGCTCTGTGTTTTGGCTTCCTCCCCGTCCTGTACTTCTGCTTCTTCCCCGTCCTGTGCCGTAACCGGGTCATCCTCTCCCGACAACACGATCGACAGGATATGAGCCAGCGGATCAATGGCATTCATTATTTCTTCCACCGTATTCGTCTGCGCTCCCAGCTCAATGAGCAGTGTCTTACCCCGGTAATGCATATTGTAACGGTAACCCTTCAGATAAATCCTCCTTGTGATACCGGGATAATACTCATTGCTGGCCACCTGCATCTGAAAAGAAAACGCCAGATTTTCATTCAGATTGGGATTTTGCAAATATTCGATCTCCCCTGTTTTATTGGTGCGGGAAAGTCCGTTAAAAAACATAAATTTGGCCGTGGGTCTGCCGTCGATTTCTGTCACCAGCTTTCGGTCCGCAGCCACCTCGTCCCGGTGCAGATCAATAATCACTTCTATCTCCGGATTTTCCGCCAATATCTGCTCCAGAGCCGGCGCCGAATTGGAATAAGCATAATCTCTGCTCTCCACATCGTATTTCCCCAGATGATGAATCACATAAAAGCCATATTGATCCCGCAGCACCTGCGCCAGCTTTTCCCCCGCTCCCATAATCGTCGTATTGTCATCTCCGGGCACGGAATCGACAAACCCTTCCTGGGAATGGGTATGATAGATCAGAATCTGTGGTTTGGAGGCATCAGTCTGTTGCAATGTCATATCCCAGGACATGAGCTTGTTCACATCCAGTTGATCCCGACCGATATAGGTCGTACTGTCCACCGCATAAAATTCCGAAACCAGGCGGTCAAAGTCCTGTAATTCTTCCTTATTTATGGTAAGTACCTTATCCGCTTCCTGAAATTCGCTTATCTGGCCGTCGGAAGGTTCTTCCTCACCCGCTCTTTCATTTTCTTTTTTGATGGCTTCGATCAAATCCTCGTCCAGCTCCAGCTCTTCCTCATCCTTTTCATGAGATTCCCGGCCTTCGATAATCTGCTCTACCGTATATCTGCTCTCCGCCTGCATGGGAGTCACATAATGCAGTTCCATATATTCATACAGAGGAAGAAAACCGGTAAAAAGCCCTGCCGCAAGCGGCACATCCTTTTCCTTCCGGGTTTCCTCCTCCATAAAAGAAAATACAGGAATACACGTTTCATACGCCTTTTCCTGTACTTCTCCGATGATCTCATCCTGCAGACGAAAAGGAGCTTCCCCATTTCCTGCCACAGACCTGCCCATTCCTAAAAAAAGCAGTCCGGCTGCAAGAAAGCAAAGTCGTTTTCCGTTCTTTCCGCCTATCTTACTGCTGTTATTCAACCTGATTATCCGCATAGACAAGTATATGTGGATCAGATTTCATTTATGACACAAAACCGCCGCTCTCTATAACTCAAATGCAATATTCAGTGCCTCAGAAATTGTAAAGCTCAGACGTTTCACGATTTCATCTATATTTTTTCCTGTCACATACATATTGTTCAGCTCCGACATGGTACGGATACTGTCTGTCCCAAACAGCCGGTCTTTTTCCGGCAGCTCTTTCTGTAGCTTTTCAATGGCATCCACCACAATCGTTGCCGCATCCACTACTGTAGGGACCCCCACTGCGATCACCGGCACACCCAGATTATCCCTGGTCAGTGCGTTTCTGTGATTTCCCACACCGGAACCGGGCTGTATGCCCGTATCCGTCACCTGAATGGTACGATTCAGCCGTTTGGTACTTCTGGCGGCCAATGCATCCACCACCAGGATCAGATCCGGCTTTGTCTGCTCCACCACGCCTTTGACAATCTCAGCCGCCTCCATCCCGGTAGCCGCCATAACGCCCGGCACGATGCCGCTGACCATGTTCATTCGTTCCTTGCTGTAAGCAGCCTTTCCATATTCTCTTACGATATGCCTTGTAACAAACAGATTATCCACCACTCCCGGGCCCAGAGCGTCCGCCGTCACATCCCGGTTGCCCAGTCCCACTACAAGAATTGACTGTTCCTCATCCGCTCCGGGAAGGATGCTTTTGATCTGCCTGGCCAGCTCTTCCGATATCTCTCTGTGATAATCCTCATCTGCTTCCTGCATGGCCGGCGCTTCCAGTGTAATATAATTTCCCATCGGTTTGTTCATTGCCTTCGCACCGTTTTTCGAAGAGATCACCACCCTGGTAATATGCACCTGGATTTCTTCTTTGTCATATTCCTCTACACTGATCCCCCGGAGTTCTTCCTCTGCTTTTCCAATGCTCTCTCTTGCTTCCAACGCCAAATCTGTTCTAACCTGAAAACAACTCATCCGACAATCCCTGTTTCTTTCCCAGCTCTCGCTGCACTTTCTCTATATTATTCATTTTTCCTGCCGCAGTTCAAACCGCCGCACTGCATTGCAGAAATCGTAACGAATTGTCCCTTATTTTTCGCAGAAACGTTAAAATTATGTATTGACAGAAATCTCCGTTTTTCATATAATATATTCGCATGTTTACATTAGAACGTCCGTGTCCGGCTTTAATGAAACATCTTCTGAACATTATAATACCCATACAATAGGAGGTGTAGACCTTGGCAAACATCAAATCTGCAAAAAAGAGAATTCTTGTGAACCGTACCAAAATGGAACGCAACAAAGCCATTAAGTCCGGTGTGAAAACATCCATCAAGAAAGTACACGCAGCCATCGCCGCTAACGATAAGGAAGCTGCTAATGCTGCTCTGCTGCATGCTATTTCAAAAATCGATAAGGCAGCCAGCAAAGGTGTATATCACAAGAATACTGCTTCCAGAAAGATTTCCCGTCTGAGTCTGGCTTGCAACAAACTGGCATAATACTTATTTTTGATATATGGAAACAACGAAAAAGAACCTATTCCGTCATATAGGTTCTTTTTTTGATATGCAGATCCGGAGGCTAATACACAATCCTGTCCCGTCCGCTCTCTTTCCCCAGATACAGCTTCTGATCCGCTTCATTGATGACCGCATCCGTCTCCATCCGCAGATCATATTCCGCCACGCCAAAAGTCATGGTGATGCGGACCAGATCACCGCCCAGACGGAACCTGATATGATGAATGGCCTTCCGCAGCTCCACAAGCATATTGCTGGCATCATCACCATTGATATCATGAAAGACAAAGAGAAATTCTTCTCCGCCCCATCTGGCGACCCTTCCCTTTCCCTGCATAAACGCCTGAAACATATCCGCCAAAATCCGCAGTACCTCATCCCCCTGATTATGTCCATAGGTATCATTGATCTTTTTAAAAAAATCAATATCTCCAATGGCAATGGTCAGGGCCGTTGCTTTTCCGCTCCGGTAGTTCTCCTCTTTTTCCTTTATGTACTCCAGCGTACTGCGCCGGTTATGCAGTCCTGTCAGCGGATCAATACCTGCCATATCTTTCAGCTTCCGGTTGTAGGAAACAAGTTTTTCCTGCATTTCCCTGAAATCCTGGGTAGAGGCCGACACAATCACCAACAGCAGCATACAGGTCACGGCAATATGCAGCCCCTGCCAGAGCAGCTTTTCCCCGCTGCTGACCGCATACACCGAACCGATCCGGTCCACATACGAATAAAGCCAGATACGGAAAACCACCAGCAGAACCGCACAGAAAATCTTCCGGCAGAACCGCATATAATCCAGGGCATACAGCAGCACGATCTGTACATACATAAAATGGAACACGCTGGTGGCATTTCCATGCAGCAGTACAGAAACCAGGATCAGGAGCGTAAAAGACAACAGAAAAACATAAGCCGCAAACCGTGTCCTGTCACGATATGTCTCCCGAAACAGCCATATACATAGCAAAAGACCACTTGCCGCCGCTATACCGGCGCCCGGACGGCGCATGACGGCTGCGCCTGCTGCCGAAATGACATGATAAAAAACCATGACCAAAAGGCCCATTCTCAGGATAACCGCATGCATCTTTATTTCATTTTCATTGTTTACATCCTGCAGAATAAAATCCTTCAGCCTTTTCCACATAATTTTTCCCCATCAGCCTGCGTAAACAGTCCTGACCTGTTATTTCAGAGATCGGCAAGGATCACAGCACCAATGCAAGCGCTATTTCCATCATACTGCCGAATCCGTTCTGACGCTGCTGCGCCGTCAGCTCTTCTGATCTGTACAGATGATCGGAAATGGTAAGGATACAGAGTGCCTTCTTTCCTGCACTGGCTGCATTCATATAGAGCGCTGCCGCCTCCATCTCAACCGCCAGCACTCCCATCTGTTTCCACCTGTCCTTCTCTGTGGGGTCAGCCGAATAAAAAACATCAGAGGAAAGGATGTTGCCCACTCTTACCTTTTTCCCCTGTGCCTTTGCCGCATCAATCGCCTTCTGCATCAATTCATAGTCAGCAATCGGCGCAAAAGTCCCCGGAAGCTGATACTGATGGGCATAATTGGAATTGGTACACGCTCCCATACCGATGACAATATCCATCAACTGCAGATCGTCCGCATAGCCGCCGGCAGAACCGATACGGATAATGTTGTCCACATCGTAAAAATGATACAATTCATAAGAATAGATACCGATAGACGGCATCCCCATACCGCCGCCCATTACAGAAATCTGTTTTCCCTGATAAGTACCGGTATAGCCAAACATATTTCTGACAGTATTAAAGCACACCACATCCTCCAGATACGTATCTGCGATGTATTTTGCCCGCAGCGGATCTCCCGGCATCAGAACTGTTTTTGCAATCTCTCCCTGTTTTGCCCCATTGTGGGGTGTCGGTACTGGTAAACCTGACATATTGCTGCCTCCTTTTATCTTATTTTCTGTTATGTTCCGTTTTATTAAATCCCGCCTGTCTAATTGTGCATCTGCGTATCCAGTATGCTGCGGAAAAATTCACATTCTTCATCATTGCACAATGCCGCTTCCGCAAGACGTATATCCAGATGAAATACATGGGCCACATCCGTCCGGTCAGAAGCGCCATACACCCGATAACGGCACGGCACGCCCAGTTCCTGTAAAAGCTGGTACATAGGCTCCGCATAAGGGTACAAAAAGTCATGACAGGATGTCATAATAAAGGAAGGCGGAAACTTCTCTGTCACATGAGAAAACGTATCCATCCGGTCAAGATATGTCTCTCTGTCATGGTTCAGATAATGAAAAATAATATCATCCTCTTCCGCTTCCATAATAAACCGTTTCGTATCATACAATCCGCAGTTCAGCCCTGCACCCAGCACTGTAAGACGGTCATGAGGCACCGTAAAGTCAAAGAGCTTTCTGTATTCCTTACAGGTCAGAAGCGCCAGATACTGGCTGGCAAGCTGCCCGCCTGCCGAGTCTCCCACCACAAACAGCCGGTCTGTATCAATCTGATACTGTCTGCCATGCTCCGCGATCCAGACAAACACATCATTCACATCCTCCAGAGCCGCCGGGAAAATATGTTCGGGAGCCAGACGATATGAAAAATTCACCACAGTAAAGCCTCTCTGTGCCAGATTCATACAATAATACTGATACCGCTCTTTGTCTCCATAAACCCAGCCGCCTCCATGTATACTGACAATCGCAGGCCGGGGTGCATCCACTTCTTTTTGATGATACACATCCAGCAGGTTCCACCTGTTGTCTTTTCCATAACATATGTTATCATAACGAACAATATCATCAGGGGTTTCCAATCCGGCATCTCTGGCATCATCAGACTTCTGTGCCGATTTTCTGAATTCGTCAGCACGGTTTCCTTCCATTTCCCCACTCCTTCCTTATCCTTTTTGTAAATTATAGTGCAATGCCGTTTTCTTCGCAAGGAATTTTGAATAAATTTCCATAAATATATAAAAAAATTTGTACAAACTAACCAAAATCAGAGAAAGGCGAACCTGTTATATGAAAGTCTCTTATATTAAAACGGGAGCCATTTCAACCAAATGACCCCCATACAAATCTGTCTCCTGCTATTGTGTTATCATACATACTCTCCGGATTCAGAACAGCCCTGCGGACTGCAGCCGCCTTCGAATGACAGGCCCTGCCGCCATGGCAATCAGTATCTTGACAAGATCACCCGGAAGAAAAGGGATCACGCCTGCTGCCAGCGCACCGCTGAAAGACAACTGTGCCTGTTCTGCCAGCCAGACTGTGCCAAACAAATAACAAACTAACGTTCCTGCCGCCATACCCAAAAAGCAGGTCAATGGATGAGACGGTCTTTTATCAATGCAAAATCCGCTCAGAAGCGCCATCAGGATAAAACCGATCAAATACCCGCCTGTAGGACCCAGCAGCCTGGCAGGACCGCCTGTAAATGCGGAAAAAACCGGAACTCCGATAAAACCCATCAGAAGATAAATCAGATAACTGATACAGCCCCGTTTCATACCCAGCGCATAAAGAGCAAAATAAATCCCCAGATTGGTCAGGGAAATCGGAACCGGGCTGAAAGGAATCGGAACAGAAAGCGGGCCCAGTATACACAGCAGAGAAGTCATCAAGCCGATCAGCGCCAGTTCTTTGCTCTTTCCTTCTCTGTTAAAAATCGAATTGTCAACTATTTTTCTGTTCATCCTGTTACCTCCGTTATTCCCGCTGCCTCTTCTGTCTCCTTCAGCACATACCCAAGCCCGGTCAGAAGCGCCCGGTCCTGTACCGTATGGTTTCCTGTCGTTGTCAGCATATCCCCTGTCAGTGTGGCATTGGCTCCTGACCTGAATAAAACGCCCCCTCCGTTGTCAAACCGGATCCTGCCTGCCGCGATACGGATATAGGCCCTGGGATTGATATAGCGAAACAACGCCACGATACGGCGTATCTCGTCTGTGGACAGCAACGGCTGTTCGGCAAGAGGTGTACCCGGAATCGGCAGCAGGAAATTCAACGGAATCGACATAACTTCCAACTCCGCCAGTAACAGCGCCATATCAGCCCGGTCCTGCCAGGTTTCTCCCATACCCAGGATGCCGCCGGAGCATACCTCCAGTCCTGCTTCCCTGACCCGGCGAATCTGTTTTAATTTATCTGCATAACTGTGACTGGTACAAATAGCAGGGAAAAAACGCTCCGATGTTTCCACATTGGTATGATACATTGACACACCGGCGGCTTTCAGCCGTTTCATATCCTCCACATTCATCAACCCATGAGAGGCACACAAGTGCATTCCCGGATATTGTCTGTGCATGGCTTCATAGGCCGCTATGGATTTTTCCAGATCCTCTCCCGATACAGCCCGTCCCGATGTTACAATGGAATAGCGGTCCACGCCCAACGCCTCCATGCGGCCGCAGCCTTTTACAAACTCTTCCGGCTCCGGAAACCCATACGTCTCACAGGACGTATGGTGATGGACCGACTGAGCGCAGAATTTACAGTTTTCACTGCAGCACCCCGATCTGCCGTTGATAATGCTGCACAACTGTGCCCGGTCTCCGCACAAAGCCTGCCGGATCCGGTCGGCGCCTTCACAGAGTATCTCCAGCTCTCCCTCAAACAGCATTGTCATATCATCGTCTTTTCCAAGCCGCCTTCCGTTTATGATTTCTTCCGCCAAGTGTATCATATTTTTTCCTCTTTCTGTTATCTTTTATCGATTTTCTTTGTATCCCAGTATACATACAGTCCCTTTGTTTGTCAACCAGATTTACATTTCAGTTAACAGTTTGACGAACAGAAAGAATCGTTCCAGAGGCGGAACAGACTGAAAGCGCATTCAATCACATATGATATGCATTCAGTATTAACCTGTATCTCTTACAGCAGCGCATAGACAAGGGTTCCTGCTGCACCGGTGCCAAAAATAATCTGAATCGCGTTCAGTTTATATTTCCGCAGTGCATACAAAGCTCCTACAAACAGCACACATTCCACTACTCTCAGATTTTCGGGCGCCATCTGTGCATCTCCGAAAATACCCAGCAGAAGGATGGACAGGCCTGCAGATGCAATCAACGCCACTACCGCCGGCCGAAGAGCAGACAATACCTTCTGTACCCCGCCAAGCTGCCTGTACTTATAATAGAAATAAGCCAGTGCGAGACAGATAAAGAAAGACGGCAGAATGCATCCTAACGTACATAAAATTGCTCCCGGCACACCCGCCAGACGAGTGCCCACAAAGGTAGCCGAATTAATCGAAATCGGTCCCGGTGTCATCTCTGCAATGGTGATCAGATCAGTAAATTCCTCCAAAGACATCAGGCCGTGTACATCCACGATCTGATTCCGGATCAGCGGAATAGCTGCATAGCCGCCTCCCACGCTGAACAGTCCTACTTTGATAAAGCTGAAAAATAATTGAAATATCATTCCGAAATCCTCCCTTTCTTTTCCTGTTTTCTCAAAACAGGTGTCACAGCATCCATCACACCGATAACCAGACAAACAAGTATAATCAACATAGCGCTGATATCAAGCACTGCCGCCGCCATAAAGGAAACGATCATCAATGCAATATATAACACACGTTTTGTTTTGCATACGTTTTTTGCCAGATTCCATACCACATCGAAGATCACTGCTGCCACCCCTGCCCTCATCACCTGCAGCGCCGTGGCAATCAATTGGTTTTCCCGAAACTGTGCATAAAATACGGCAATCATCGAAATGATAAACATGGGCGGAAGAATGGTTCCCAGTATGGCCGCTGCCGTTCCTGCCAGTCCGGCCATCCGATAGCCCAGAATCACTGACGCATTGATAGGGATCGGTCCCGGCGACGACTGGGCTATCGCAGTAATATCCAGCATTTCTTCTTCCTCCAGCCAGCCCAGCTCTTCCACAAATTTCTTTTTCATCAGCGATACAATGACAAAACCGCCTCCGAATGTACATGCGCTCAATCCAAATGTTGCTTTAAAAAGTTTCCAGAGTATCGCACCCCTGCTTTCTTTTTCACTCATCTCACAACCTCCTGTTTCTTTTCGGCATCCTTTGTTTTGTCCGCCTGTGAAATGAGTATAAGCCTTGCAAACCATATTGTAAAATGATTGATTTTTATAAAATGATAAAAAAATTGCATGAGGAGAATGTGATGCAGGATCTGAAAATGGAAACGTTTCTTTCCGTATGCGAACATCAGAATTTTACCAAAGCAGCCGATGCACTGGGCCTGACACAGCCTGCCGTATCCCGGCAGATGAAAAGTCTGGAGACTCATTACGGCGTATCTCTTTTTCAATTTGAAGGGAAAAAAATGTCTCTGACCACTGCCGGAGAGATGCTGTACCGATATGCCAGAACAGCCCGCAGCGACGAACGAAACTTGCAGAAAAAGCTGAAAGAGCCGGGGCACAGACCGCTTCGGCTCGGCGCCACACCCACTCCCGGAGAATTTATGCTGCCAAAGGTACTTGCCGGGTATCTTAAAACCCATCCCAATCCCAATATCCTTCTGACCATACAAAATACCTCTGCCTTGCTGACCCGGCTGGATCAGGATGAAATCGACCTGGCTGTAGTGGAAGGAAATTTTTCAAAACAGGACTATGCCCATCTGCTCTTCTCCAGACAGAACTTTGTTCCTGTATGCGCCGAAAATCTGCCTCTCGCTTCCTCTTCTATAGAAGAACTGCTCCGCCACACCCTGATCATCCGGGAACCCGGCTCCGGGAACAGGGAAATTCTGGAGCACAGTCTCAGCCGCCACAATCTCTCTCCCGCAGATTTTGCAGCCCTGATCGAAACCAATGATATCAAAGTACAGAAAGCGCTCACCCGGCATGGCTGCGGCATCGCTTTTCTGTTTGAGGCCGCTGTTTCATCAGAAGAGGGACTCCGGATCATCCCTGCCGAGGGCTTTCCCCTGCAGCATACATGTAATATCATATGGCGCAGAGAAAGCATCTTTCAGGAGGAATATGCCGCACTGGCGCACACTTTTGCCCAATACTTATGACAGCTTTTTGAACATGCCTGCAAGTACCCACACAGCCGCCGCTGCCAGCACCACCTCTGCTGCAAACTGGGCATAAGCAAGTCCGTACAGGGGAAACAGCCTGTTTAACACATACAGAGCCGGGATTTCCAGAATAATCTTTCGCATAATCGCAAAAATCAGCGCTTCTCTGCCTTTGCCTGTGGCCTGGAAAACGCCCACCGCAATAAAATCCACACAGAGAAAACACAGCCCCAGGCAAAAACCCCTCATCAGTCTGGTACCATAGGCCACCACTTCTGCATCCTTCATAAAAGAACCTGTCAGCGCCCCCGCGCCCAGATAAAACAATACCGTTACCACAGCCATAAAGCCCAGTGTGATCTTCATGGTAAAATACAGCGTTTCTTTCATACGCTTATAATTTTTACAGGAATAGTTGTAACTGATCAGCGGCATAATCCCCTGAGAAAGCCCCAGTGCCATATACATGGGAATCATATAGATTTTCTGGGTAATTCCCATCGCTGCCATAGCGCCCGCCCCATATACGGAGGTGAAATTGTTCAGAATCGTCATACCCGTCACATTCAGAAGGTTTTGAATGGCCGCAGGAACCCCTACAATACATACTCCCAGTATCACATCTTTTTTCAGATGAAGCTGACGGGGATGCAGACTGATCAGCGTCTGCTTCCTTTTTACAAAGAGCAGGATCAGAAAATAAGTGCAGGCCACACAGTTGGACAGAAGGGTTGCCAGCGCAGCTCCTGCCGCGCCCATATTCAGTCCCCAGGGCAGGATAAAAATCGGATCCAGTATGATATTCAAAAGACAGCCGCTCATGGTGCCTATGCTGGCATGAAGGGAGTTGCCCTCAGAACGCACCATATATGCCATTACCACATTCAATATGGCAGGCGCTGCCCCACAGCTTACCGTCCACTTCATATAAGCTCCGGTAGCTGCCGCCGTTTCCGCATCCGCTCCCAACAGCACAAGCAGCGGTACCCGGAATGCAGTGCAGGCCAGAGAAAACAAAAGTCCGCATAACAAAGACGAATAAAAACCAAAGGCACTGCTCTTATGCACCGTCTCATAATCTTTTCGTCCCATCGCCCGGCTCATCATGCTGGAGCTTCCCACGCCAAACAGATTGTTGACCGCATTGAACGCCAGCAGGACCGGCCCGGCCAGCGCCACAGCCGCATTCTGCACCGGGTCATTGAGCATACCTACAAAATACGTATCTGCCATATTATAAATGATCATAACCAGAGAACTGATAATCGTGGGAACCGCCAGTTTTGCCACTGCCCGCGGTACCGGCATATTCTCAAACAATCCTGTTTTCTGCGCATCTGTCATATTGCTCTCTCCCTTGTACACTGGATTCTGCTATAGATAATGTAACATATCATACACCACTTTCCTCTTATTGACAAGCGGGAATCCATTAGTGAGGAGAAAGCGGATCATAAATTGAATTGCACAGACGGCTGTGATACAATCAGGACAAACAATAACGGATAGGAAAGAAATTTTCAGGTATGCATTGCATCTGAAACGCTGCAAGCTCTGTCCGGCGCCGGATGGCCCGGATATAAATGAGCCGGACCAAAAGACAAAATAAGGCCGCTTCAATCCGGATACACTACGATATATAAATTGATAAGGAAAATGAGAGACAGAATATGACAGCCAAAAATGATACCGTTTCCGGCAATACAGAAAAATTACAGAACCTTCACAAAGAGATACAGGCCTGCAGGCAATGTCAGGCATCGTTTGGCTTTGAACCCCATCCGGTCGTATTTGGAAATGCAAATGCCAAAATCATGCAGATCAGCCAGGCTCCTTCCCGCAGTGTCCATCTAACCGGAAAACCGTTTCACGACGCCAGCGGCAAACGGCTGCGATCAGAATGGTATGGTATTTCCGATGAAGTCTTTTATCAGCCGGATTATTTTTATATTGTTTCCATCGCCCACTGCTATCCGGGCAAGCATCCCGGCAAGGGAGACAGACGGCCGCCGGTACACTGTGCCGATCGATGGCTTTCACAGGAACTGGCATTGGTACAAAACGAAATCTATATTCTGATCGGAGGATATGCGGCTGCTTATTTCTTTCCCCGGATACCCCTTACTGATCTGGTGTTCCAAAATCTTACCCTGTACGGAAAACCCGCCTATGCTCTCCCTCATCCCTCTCCGCTGAACAGAAAATGGTTTCAGGATCATCCTGCTTTCGGGCAGACACGGCTCAAAGAGATCAGAAGGGTCATACATACCCTGCTGCAGCTTCCTTCCTGATTGCCCTTCCTTACTTTGCGGCGGACACAGGCGCAGTCTGCACACATCCTCTCTGGTCTGTTCCTCCGCATCCTGCACCTACTCTTTCCGTACTTATTTTCTTATGTCCTGAACCGGACGACGTACCTGGCTGCCGGAGAACTCCGGCTCTTGAGATTTGACAAAAAATCTGATATGATAATTTCGTTATTTCTGCGGCATCTAATGTCCTGCAGAGAATAACCTCTGATCAATAACAGTATATCTCCTATTTGGGAGAATGTCAATAAAAATTGCATAAAAAGGAGCTTTTTATCATATTCCGGTACAGTCCGGAAAAAAGCTGCTTTTCCAAATCATAACGAAACAGGAGGCTGCCATGGAACTGGATATGAGCACCGTCGGCGCCAGAATCAGAGCCCGACGAAAAGAATTGGGGCTGACTCAGCTTGACATCAAGACCGCTACAAGTATATCATCCGGAAATATCAGCGATATCGAAAATGGAAACCGGCTGCCGGCTGCCGCCACTCTGGTGCAGCTTGCACTTGTGCTTCACTGCTCTGTGGACTGGATACTGACCGGAAATATTCCTCATCAGGAGAATATACTGTCTCCTGCTTCCCAAACAGCGGCAGAACAGACTCTTTTGTCTGGTTTTCGGAAATTATCTGCTGCTGATCAGGAAGAGCTTCTGGAAATCCTGCAGATGAAACTCCGCAGGACAAAAAAGGCAAATGGGGCAGGATCATCCCCTTCGAACCCAGTCAGCGACGGTGATAATCTGGCCGGATAATTTCATAAGAGATCATCCCTGTCTGCCCATATTCTCCAGATCGGTCCTGGGTTTTGCCGCCATTTCCACCCATCCGGGCCTGAAACCGCTCCGGATGGCATTTTTCACAGATTTTACATTCGACCATGCCGCGCAGTAAAAAGGGACATATCCCCTTTCAAATGTCTCTCTGGCAAGTCTGTTGGTAAGGGCCGCGGCAATCCCCTGCTTTCTGTATCCCGGAAGTACATCCACACCGATCTGCCACATCGCATCACAGTCAGCAGAACACCCCGCCAACCCGATCAGTCTGCCCTTTTCAAAAGCCCCCACTGCCAGCCTGTCCAGCGTTTTCCGATCTGCACACAATGCATTTTTCCATTCAGGCAAATACAGATCCCCAAAATGGTCTGCCTCCAATATCCGAAGTTCATACGAACAGCTATGACAGGTACCAAATACTGCATCCACATCCGGGAGAAAATAATCTGACATAAAACACACTGCCGCCTCTGCTTTTTCCAAAATCCGGTTCAGAGAAAGACGGTGTTAGATAGCGATACTTCCAAAAACACAAGAAAATCAATGGGTATGGACGACGGGCAAGCATGGTAT
>VSOB01000032.1 GCA_009774625.1 Lachnospiraceae bacterium | reverse complement strand
TAATAAATACCTGTGTGATACAAAGCAGATAATGTATTGATTACAGCAGAAAGCAGTTTCCACATTTTTTCGCAACTCAAATAAAAAACATATGTTATGATTTATAGAATATAAGATATACGCTGTAAAGTTATATGCAAAAAGGATTGCCTGTACGCAATGTGTCAGGCAATCCTTTTTATATGTGGAGCGTATGATCAGTCAGAGCAGCGCCACGCCTTTGTTCCGAATCTCTTCCAATGCAGCTTCGGGCCAGAGGGAGGACTGGACTTCCCCGATGTGGGCTTTGCGCAGAAAGAACATGCAGATTCTGGACTGGCCGATTCCGCCGCCGATGGTAAAGGGGAGGGCATCGTTTAAAACTGCTTTCTGGAAGGGCAGTCCGGCCCGTTCTTCACAGTCGGCTTTTTGCAGTTGGCTGCGCAGGGAGTCGGCATCCACACGGATTCCCATAGAGGAAAGCTCCAGTGCAATGTCCAGTACCGGGTAGTAAACGAGAATATCTGCGTTCAGCGCCCAGTCGTCATAGTCCGGCGCACGGCCGTCATGACGCTGGCCGGATTTCAGCAGATCACCGATCTGCATCAGGCAGACAGCGCCTTTTTCTTTTGTGATCTGGTATTCCCGCTGCTTGGGTGTCAGAGAAGGATACAGATCTTCCAGCTCCTGGGTGGTCAGGAAAAAGATGTCCTCCGGCAGAATCTCCTTTATGTAGTCATACTGGATGGACATATATTTTTCGGTTTTCCGCAACACTTTATATACGGTCCTGACCGTATCCTTAAGAGTGATAAGGGTGCGCTGTTCTCTGGAAATGATTTTTTCCCAGTCCCATTGATCCACATAGATGGAATGGATGTTATCGGTTGCTTCGTCCCGGCGGATGGCGCTCATATCTGTATACAGGCCTTCTCCCATAGAAAATCCGTATTTTTTCAGCGCATAACGTTTCCATTTTGCCAGGGAATGAACGATTTCTGCGGGAGCATCGTTCTGCTCTTTGATTCCGAAGGAAACCGGTCGTTCCACGCCGTTCAGATTGTCGTTCAGTCCGGAGGCCGGATCCACGAAAAGAGGCGCCGACACACGGAGCAGATTCAGCCGCTGGGCCAGCAGGTTCTGGAAAAAATCTTTGACCGTTTTGATTGCCACCTGGGTTTCATGGAGATTCAGCGCGGAGTGGTAACCGTCGGGAATGGTACATTGTTTTATCATAGTTTTCAGTCCTTTCTTTCAGGTATTGCCGTTGTCCTGCAAAAACAGTGTCTTTGGAACGTATGCATGACAACGCAGGTCCATACTTAATGTAAATACATTTTTTCAGAAATGCAAGATAAAATTCAAAAAAGAATCCGCAGATAGCTCCTGTATCCGTTGCCGGAGGACGGACAGAGTGATACAATAGGATCAGAACACAGCAGGAGGGAAGCGTATGAAAGAACATTTTGACAGCAGGGATGCATTCTGGATTCATGAACCGAAAAGCTATGAAGTGGGAGAAGAAAAAATCGTTATCACCACAGAGCCGGGCACCGATTTCTGGCAGCGTACTTATTATGGATTTCGCAATGACAATGCGCCTGCGCTGCTGATTGCAACAGAAGAACCGTATTTTTCCTTTGTGGTAAAAACGGAATTTGACAGCAAACGCAGATTTGACCAGTGCGGAGTGCTGGTGTATCAGGACAGCGAAAACTGGCTTAAGGCGTCGATTGAATATGAGAATGAAGCATTTCAGCGTCTGGGCAGTGTGGTGACCAACAACGGGTATTCAGACTGGGCTACGACGGATATTCCGGCAGAGCAGAATGTTATGTATTACAGACTGAGCCGCAGAGAAAGCGATTTCTGTGTGGAAAACTCATGGGACGGAGAAACTTACAGACAGATGCGCATCGCCCATCTGTTTGCAGGCGGAGGGAAAATACAGATCGGTATGTATGCCTGCAGCCCTGAGCAGTCATCTTTCAGAGCCGTGTTTTCGCAGTTTGGGTTTACCGAATGTCAGTGGGCGCCTCATGTGTAAAGTGAGTCGGTAAAGCCGGTTTTTCAGCATGATAAACAAGAATGGCGCATGCCGGCAGAAAGTTTGTAAAGTGCGTTTTGTATGATTACAGATCAGAAATGCCATCCGGTGAAGAAACTCTGCTATTGCAATGTAAGAAACTTTTCATCTACGCCATTGTCCATAAGTATTTTTGTAATTTTATCATATACTGTCACTGTTTCTCTTTTCCTTTGTATGGGATTAACGGCCCTTTATATGGTGAATTTGGCGTTTCCAGACATGCAGTATCAGTTGTTTCTTTGCTGCGCATTCTGTTTGCTTCAAAATATAAGCATATCACAGTTCTCTTTTTTCGGGTTTTGATTACATCGACCTGTGAAATTATATTTTCCCAGGCATCGGCAAGCACATATCTGAAACTTCTTTTTTCTTTCACGATTGTCTCATCGCCCTTCGGCCATCAGACTTTTTAACCATAAATTGATAGATTTGATAATAAAAGGGATACTTACTATTTACAATGCATACTTACAGGCTTTTTTTCAAATCCTATCATTTTTTTCCTTTAATATAGAAAACATGTTCGAAAACACTTGTTCGGAAAAGAGCAGTATGCTATAATAAGAAAGCACACTGATGGTTTCAAACGGCAAATCCGGTATCCGTCCCAGACAGGGAACAGGGATTTGACGGACAAAAGCACAGGGCAAAGGAAGGACAGATATGGAATTTCTCAGTCAGGAAGGGATGAGTATAAAGGAAAAGTTGGGTATCCTCAGTGATGCGGCCAAATATGATGTGGCATGCACCAGCAGCGGTACAGACAGAAAGGGCAATGGGAGGGATATGGGAAGTGCGCTTGCTTCCGGAATCTGCCACAGTTTCAGTGCAGACGGCAGATGTATTTCCCTTCTGAAGATATTGCTGACCAATGAATGTATCTTTGACTGTAAATATTGTATCAACCGCCGTTCTAACGATGTACCCCGTGCGGCCTTTACTCCGGAAGAGATCTGTGAGCTGACCATTGGTTTTTACCGGCGCAATTATATAGAAGGCTTGTTTTTAAGTTCCGGGATACTGGGCAGTCCGGATGTGACGATGGAGCTTCTTTATCGTACCCTGTATCTGCTTCGGAACCGATATCATTTTCGTGGATACATCCATGTGAAGGCCATACCGGGGGCAGCTCCCGAACTGATCGAAAAAACGGGACTTCTGACAGACCGTATGAGCATCAATCTGGAGCTGCCCACAGCAGAAGGCCTTAAAAGTCTGGCGCCGAATAAGCACCGCAGGAAGATACTGACACCTATGCGGCAGATTCAGAGCGGGATAACGGCCAGTCAGCATGAGCTTGCCCTGTACCGTCATGCGCCCAGATTTGTTCCGGCAGGGCAGTCCACGCAGATGATTATTGGGGCCACACCGGAGAGTGATTATCAGATACTGCGTGTGGCGGAGAGCCTGTATCAGAAGTTTGAACTGAAACGGGTATTTTATTCTGCGTTTGTCCATGTCAATGCGGACCGGGAACTGCCGGCGCCGCCGGGAGGGCCGCCGCTTCTGCGGGAGCACAGACTGTATCAGGCGGACTGGCTGTTGCGTTATTACGGGTTTGCGGCAGAAGAGCTTCTGAATGAAAAGAAGCCCAATTTCAACATTCTGCTGGATCCCAAATGTGACTGGGCGCTGGGGCATCTGGAGCAGTTTCCGGTGGATGTACAGACGGCAGACTATCAGATGATTCTGCGGGTGCCCGGCATCGGCGTGAAAAGCGCGCTGAAAATCGTACAGGCCAGAAGGACCGCCCGCCTGACTTTTGGAGATCTGAAGAAAATCGGTGTGGTATTGAAACGGGCACAGTATTTTATCACCTGCAGCGGGAAGCAGATGTATCCGGTCAGACTGGAAGAAGATTTTATTACCCGCAATCTTCTGTACGAAAAGGAGCGGCTTCCTTTTGAAAAGCAGCAGATCACCTACAAACAGCTTTCATTATTTGATGACTGCCGGTTTCAGCCGGCTCAGGAGAAGGAGGGAGTCATATGGAGGAGCATATCCTGATATGTGAGGATACGCTGGAAGGCATTCTGACCGCCGTTTATACTGCCTATGAAAAGCATTACAGACCGGAACAGACGGCCATCGTGACTTCGGAGGAAGGGAATCTGCGGCTGTTTGCCGTTTACGATCATATATTGACCGATCCGGACAAAAGCGAAAAAGTCATCCGTACTCTGAAACGCCGGTTTGGGGAAGAAGGTTTTTATATTTTCTGCCTTGCATTGGCTTCCACCGGTGCGGATAAGGGGACTGTGGTGTACCGGACGATAGCCAGGGGGCTTGGCCTGCGGCGTCCTTTTTCGGTATTTGCCAGACATGCGGATCCGGAAGTGGACCGGGTACAGAAACTGAAATACAATGCCTGGCATGAGATGCATCAGCTCTTGGGCTTTGTACGGTTCCGGGAATTAAAAAACGGCGTTCTGTTTTCCGGGATTCATCCGAAAAACAATGTACTTCCGTTTCTGGCAGACCATTTTTCAGACCGGTTTCCGGGAGAAGATTTTCTGATTCTGGATGAGGGAAGAGACTTGTTTGCCGTTCATGAGGCGGGGGAGCAGTGGTTTCTTGCACGGAATCTGCTGTTTGAACAGGAAGATGTAAAGGAGAGCGGGGAAGAGGGCCTGTATCAGGAACTGTTCCGGCATTTCTGTCATACCATAGCTGTAGAGGCAAGAGGGAATATGGCTTTACAGAAAAGTATGCTTCCACTGCGGTTTCGTACGTATATGACAGAATTTACAAAGATGTCCGTAGAATCGGGACATCCTGAACAAACCGAAGATTTTGTGCCGGAATGTGGAAATGGCACAGATAACAGTTCGCCCTGAAATGGCGGAAAAAATCTTTAACAGATTAGACAGGGTGCATAATTTTATTCCTTTCAGGCCTGTTTTCATCCGGATTCTATTTTGTATAAACCTCTTTACTTTTGGAAAAAATACGTTATAATACAACCAGAAATCAGGTATTTCACCTGCTGGCGCAGCATTGGTCTGCGGAATAGAATTCGGTGTATGTAAAATGAAAGGAATGAAAGCAATGAAGGTGCAACGGAAGATTAAGCTGGGACTGGAAGAAGTAAAAGACTTTGTAGAAGCAGCATCACGGTGTAGTTTTGACATTGACATTTTCTACAACCGGTATGTGGTGGATGCAAAATCGATTTTAGGAGTGTATGGACTGGATCTGACCAAGACCCTGACGGTCAGCTACAACGGATTCGATCCTGCCTTCGAAGAAGTTCTGACAGATCTGGCAGTAGCCTGAACATACAGGCAAAGTACAAAGCCGACTCCCTCTATCGGACGTATGTCCATACAGGGAGTTTTTTGCTATACAGGAAATTCTTCCGAATTTCCTGTATAGCAAAGACATTGATCGCACTGCGGCAGCATGGAAAATGTCGCAAAAGCGCCCCGCCGCAGGCGGAGAATCCAGCAGGCAGGATTCTTTATTATGATACAGGAGTCATTATGCAAATGCAGTTAAAAACCTCGGTTCGGAATCTGGTGGAATTTCTGCTGCGGAGCGGCAGCATCGACAATCGCCGCGGCGCTTTTTCTGATGCTGCGATGGCAGAGGGGAGCCGTATCCACAGGATGATTCAGAGGCGGATGGGAGCCGATTATCAGGCGGAGGTAAGTCTGAAATATCTTTGTCAGACCAGCCGTTATGATCTGCTGATTGAAGGCAGAGCGGACGGGATCATAACGGAAGCGGAAGGCTTTACCGTGGATGAGATCAAAGGTACATACCGGGATATATCCAGGATGACTGGGCCTGTGCCTGTGCATCTGGCACAGGCCCGTTGTTATGCTTACATGTATGCGCAGCGTTTGCAGGCAAAGAGGCGGGAAACGGGCCTTTATCCAAAGGAAAAAGGACAGAAGCAGGCAGAGGCAGAACAGTCGGAGTATTTAGAGCATCCAGAGCATCTTCCTGCTATACTTAGAAATATCGAAACGATTCGTATCCGGATGACCTATTGCAATCTGGATACAGAGGAAATCCGCTATTTTCATATAGAAGAGAGTTATCAGGAACTGGAGCGATGGTTTCTTGACTTGCTTTCTCAGTATCAGGTATGGGCTGAGATGGAGTTTGACTGGAAGGAAAAGAGGCAGGTTTCCATCCGCGCCCTGTCTTTTCCGTTTCCCTACAGAGAGGGACAGAAGGAGCTGGCCGCCAGTGTATACCGAACGATTTGTCATAAACGGAAGCTGTTTCTGGAAGCGCCCACAGGTGTGGGCAAAACGATTTCCACTGTGTTTCCTGCTGTTAAGGCGATGGGAGAAGGGAAAGCGGAGCGGCTTTTTTATCTGACGGCCAAAACCATAACCAGGACTGTGGCAGAGGAAGCCTTTTTGCTGTTGCGGAAAAAAGGGCTGGCTTTTAAGACAGTGTTGCTGACGGCAAAAGATAAAATATGCTTTCTGGAGGAGACTGCCTGTAACCCGGAGGCCTGTCCGTATGCGGAAGGGCATTTTGATCGGATCAATGACGCATTATACGATATGCTGACCCATGAGGTCAATTATTCCCGTGAAGTTCTGGAGAGCTATGCACAAAAGCACCAGGTCTGCCCTTTTGAAATGAGTCTGGATGCAAGCCTGTTTTGTGACGGCATCATTTGTGATTATAATTATGTGTTTGACCCCCATGCCTGTCTGCGGCGTTTTTTTGCGGACGGTGCAGGAGGAGACTATCTGTTTCTTGTGGATGAGGCACATAATCTGGTGGAGCGGGGCAGGGAGATGTACAGCGCCAGCCTGTGGAAAGAGGAATTTCTGGAGCTGAAGCGGCAGTTGAAAACAGTGGATCAGACCATCTGCCGCAGACTGGATGCATGCAACAGGGAACTGCTTACTTTGAAGCGGGAGTGTGAGACGTATCGGGTGATAGAAGGTATCGGGCCGTTTGCCATAGCGCTGAACCGGCTGCATGCTGTGCTGGATGCGTTTCTGGAAGAGCCGGAAGGACGGGGAGATCCGGCAGTGCGGGAGTCTGTACTGGATTTTTACTTTCAGATCTGTCATTTTCAGGATATGTATGAATTGCTGGATGATCACTATGTGATCTACACCAGGATGGAAGAGGACGGACGGTTTCTGCTCAGACTGTTCTGTGTGGATCCGGGCAGGAATCTGCAGGAGCGTCTGGAGCGGGGCGTGGGCAGTATCCTTTTTTCGGCAACATTGCTGCCGATTCAGTACTATAAAAAACTGCTTGGCGGCAGGCCTGAGGATTATGAGGTCTATGCCCGGTCTGCATTCGATCCGCGCCGCTGCGGTCTGTTTGTGGGAAGAGATGTGACGACCCGGTATGTGCGCCGGAGTGAAGAGGAGTATCGACGGATTGCCCGCTATATTTATGAGACAGTAAAGTGCCGGCATGGCAACTATATGATATTTTTCCCTTCCTTCCGTTTTCTGCAAAGTGTGTATGAGATTTACCGAAAGGAATTTTGGGAGGAAGAGACGCAGGAATGCATCCTGCAGGAAGGGCATATGCAGGAACGGGAGCGGGAGGCATTTTTATGCCGTTTTTCCGGTGGAGAGGCCGATGGGCCGGACTTCGGGGCGGTCATCCAGATGGAAGTGGAGATCGAAGAGGAGAGAAGTCTGCTGGGATTTTGTGTCATGGGAGGTATTTTCAGTGAAGGCATTGATTTGAAGCATGACAGGCTGATCGGTGCGATGATCGTAGGGACAGGAATCCCGCAAGTATGCCCGGAGAGGGAGATTCTGAAACAGTATTTTGATGAAACAGAGGGGAAGGGCTTTGACTACGCTTATCGATATCCCGGTATGAACAAGGTGTTGCAGTCCGCAGGCAGAGTCATACGGACAGCCGAGGATTTTGGCATCGTGGCATTGCTGGATGAACGGTTTGAAAGCCCTTCCTACAGGCGGCTGTTTCCCAGAGAGTGGGAAAACCCGGAAAGTGTATCGGTTGACCGTATTGGTAAACGGATCGAACGTTTCTGGGACGAGTGGCTATAAGGGGCTGCGGAGCAGGGTGATCTCTTCCCGATAGGGCGGAAGAGACTGCTTGGGATCTTCTGCAGAGGGAAGATAAGGGGTTTCCAGGATTTTGGGGATGTCTATAAAGTCAGGATGGTGGACTATGGCGTGCAGGGCAGGCAGCCCGATGGTTCCCTGACCGATGTTGGCATGTCTGTCTTTGGCGGCTCCTTTTTCATTTTTGCTGTCATTGATGTGAAATGCGGCGATCTGTTCTTTGCCGAGCAACCGATGGAAGTGCTCTATGACAGCATCAAAGTCCCGGACAATATCGTAGCCTGCATCATTGACATGGCATGTGTCAAAACAGACGCGCAGCTTGTCAGAATGGATGACACCATCATAGATTTCTGCCAGTTCTTCAAAAGAGCGGCCGATCTCGGAGCCTTTGCCGGCCATGGTTTCCAGAGCGACCGTGCAGGGCAGATCGGCGGTCAGGACGGCATTCAGTCCTGTGATGATCTGCCGGATGCCCTGCTTCGTACCTGCGCCCACATGAGAGCCGGGATGCAGGATCAGGACATGGCTGCCCATAGCGATGGTACGCTGTATTTCTGTTGCCAGAAAATCCACTGCAAGCTGAAATGTTTCCGCTTTGACTGTATTGGCCAAATTGATGATATAAGGGGCATGGACCACAAATTCCTGTATGCCGGATTCTTTCATCAGGGCCTGTGCTTCGGGAATTCGAAGCTGTGAAAGCTCCTTGCGCCTGGTATTCTGGGGTGCCCCGGTATAGAGCATAAAGGTATCGGCTTCGTAGGAAAGCGCTTCCTTTACGGAGCCAAGAAACATATCTTTCCCATGCATTCCCACATGGGAACCGAGTTTTGGTGTGTTCATATCCTTTTTCCTTTCTGGTCTACATAAAATAAAAGTTGTCTGTACGCTGTGACTTTTCACAATATGACTCTTGTGTCGCTGTGGATAACTCTGTGGAAACGGTGGATAAATGCCGCTCTGACATCAAAAAATGGATTTCATGTCAGTTTTTTATCTGTATGCAGTAAAGTCGTTTTCTTTGTTTTCTGTGGATAAAAACTATTTTATGTAAACTTATAAGCTATAGGTGGATGCTGTGTCATTGTGTTGCATCAATGCGAAAAACGTGTCAACTACGGGGATTTTCGGGATGAAAGAGGATTTGACAGATGTTTCATTCCGGGATTCCCGTGGAAATAAGGTGGAATTTGAATTTTTTACTTTGACCTGTCAGGTCATTTTTTATTCACCCTGCCTGTGGATAACTTTTGTTCCGACAGGAGCAGTCCGACGATGGTCAGAAGTGTCCCCAGAAGGGAGGTGAGTGTCATGGCTTCTCCCAGGAGCAGCGCCGAGGCAATCAGAGTGATGACTGGCACTGCATAGATATAGATGCTGACCGTTACCGTACCCAGTATTTTCAGAGCATAGTTCCAGATACAGAAACAGACGGCACAGGCGCCGATGCCCAGATACAGATAGTTTCCCAGACTGGCCGGTCTGCCAAGACGGGAAAGACCCGGAGTAAAAGGGAAAAGGAACAGAGCCGGAATCATAAAGAGCAGGCCGTACAGGAAAATCCGTCTGGTAACAGGCAGGATAGGATGGCCGAAACTGTTGATCTTCTGCATCAGTATCGAATAGACAGCCCAGAGCAGGGCGGCCAGAACCGCGAGCAAGTCGCCAAAGGGATGGAATCCAATGGCAGTGATATCCGTGACAGTAATCAGTCCGATGCCTGCCATGGCGAAGAGAAAACCGGCCAGAAAGGCCGGAGTAAGCCGTTCTCCCTGTCGAAAAAGATGGGAAAGAAGTACGGTAAAAAAAGGGGCTGCAGAAACGATGATACTGACATTGGCCGCCGTGGTATAGGCCAGGGCCATATTTTCCAGCAGATAGTACAGGGAAACACCGGAAAGTCCGGCCATTGCCATAAAAAATTCCTGCCATAGACCGGTTTGGTCAAGACGCCCGGGGGCAAGATACAGGACCGCCAGGCCCAGCAGAAACCGGAAAAACAGGATTTCCACAGGCGTAAAATCATGCAGCAGAACCTTGGTGGAAATAAAGGTAGTACCCCAGACCGTAACGGAAAGGAGGCAGAAGAGATGGGCCAAAATCTGTTTTTGACGACTGTGCTGATTATGTTTCACCGGGCTCACTCCATAAATAAGATAAATAGTTTTCAAAGAGAACGCCTTCCCGGCGCGGGAGGCCGGCATCGGCTGATGCATTGACACAAATGCGGATAAAATCTGCTGCTTTTTGGACCGATTGTGTAAAAGGCACCTGACTGACAGCGTCTGCAATCAACACTGCGGCAAAAAGATCTCCTGTACCGGGCCGGGATTCTCCATTGGAAGCAGTCTCATAAGAAAAGACGGACAGATCCTGCCCATTTTGTTCTCCGCAATAATTGATCAGAGCGCCGTTGTGGGGGATCCCGGTAATCACAGCTCTGGCGGGGCCCATCCGCAGCAGGTTTTTCATCAGTTCATACAGGAAATCCGGATCGGCTGCGTTGTCAGGCCAGGGAGTATCGGTCAGGAGACAGGCTTCCGTGAGATTTGGCGTCAGGATCGTGGCATAGGAAATAAACTGCTTCATCCTTTGACACAGTTCTTCCGTCACGATACGATAAGTCCTTTGTCCGTCTCCCAGAACAGGATCAATCAGAATGACCGGGCTGCCCTTTTGTCTCTGAGACTCCATAAACCGGGACAGGTGCGCAAACTGGGCCGGTGAATTGATAAAACCACAGTAGATACCATCAAAAAGAAGGTTCAGCTTGTCGTACTCTTCCAGATAAAGAGAAAGTCCGTCAGAAAGATCCCTATAATAATAGGAAGAAAATGCCATATGGCTGGAAAACACAGAGGTGGGGACAGGACATGCCTGTATCCTCATGGCATTGAGTATGGGAAGTACAACAGCCAGAGAGCATCGGCCAAAGCCGGTCAGATCATTGATGGCTGCTATTTTTTTCGGGATACTTTTGAGGGGTGCATAATCGTTCATTTTGGTCGGCCTTTCCTATAGAGTGGAGCCAAAGGCATCCGCTACCTATTGTAATCAATTATCCGGGAATTTTCAAGGCGGAAGATGCGCGGAACACGACAGGCGCGTCTTACATCAGATCTTTGATATCAACTCCACGGATGGAAAGGAACGCAAAAATCAGAGAGATAAGCGTTAATATAGCGGGGAAAACGGCGTTATCTGCCATTGTAAAGTCGCCTATATTTGCCTGTGTCAGTACAATCAGGGGGAAGGAGGAAATAATCGTTGCTTTTGAGGCTTTCATGGCCATACCTGCCATATTGAAATCAAAGGGGGAACGACGATACCATAAACTGTGATCCTGACAAAATGCAGCCATAAAGCAGCAGTTTCGTAAGCACCAGTGCGGTAACATTAAAAATCCATATGGCAAGCATTTGTGAAATGAGGATTTTTTGTCGTTTAATAGGATAGGAAAATATTAAATGCATTGTTTTATATTTATATGCATTCACAATAAAAGAGGAGAGCATAACACCGGTAAAGACTAAAAAGGACATATTTGTAAACAGTTCAACAGGAGAGGATATGGCATTGTTGCCGGGAGCTGCGTCCGCCGCTGTCCGTGTCGGCTATTTCTTTGAGCTGCTCACTGATTTTCCGCAGTGTTGTCTGTATTTTGGCATGAAAGTCAAATTGCTGATAAAGGATGATTCCGATTAAAAATACAATGCACAGGAATAGTAAAAATATAACTGCATGGTCGCTCATAACACCACTCCTGACTTATAACCGAGTCCCCAAACGGTAAGCACATAGCGGATTGCGCGTATCGTCCTCAATTTTGCTGCGGAGTCTGCTGATGTGTACATTAACAGCATTTTCATCGCCGCAATAAGCATCATTCCAGACAAGAGAATAAATCTGCTCTTTGGTATAGTCAGACAGATTCATGACCAGATCTCCGGCGGTTAACAGCATAGGCGCAATGATCGGAGCAGTATCATACTGGGTCGTTCTTCTTATATTTGCCTTGATCCGAGCCAGGAGTTCGGCAACAGAAAAGGGTTTTGTCATATAGTCGTCGGCGCCTAACCCCAGACCCAAAGTTTTATCTGCTTCGGTATCTTTTGCGGATACAATAATAACAGGAACAACATTGTTTTTCCTGATATGCCGCATAACATCCATTCCACTGATTTCGGGTATCATCAGGTCTAATAAAACCAGACTGAATGTATCATTATCAAACTGCGCACAGGCTTCCTGCCCGTCAATGGCGCAAATGACCTCATAATTCTCGGTTGTCAAATAATTTGTCAGCATTCATCTTCAACCAACAGAATTTTCTGCTATTTCATATTTTTTTCTCCTTTTACCGCGTTTGCTGGTTTTTACCGCATCGTTTGGGATCAGCCGTATATGTCCGGGCTTTGAAACGCCTGGTATGAGGTTTCTCTGTGAAAGGATCTGTATCCTGCCTTTCTGCAAATGTGATCAGTAAAATTATACTCGGACAGCCGGATAATATAAAGTACAGCAGGTTAAAATTGCGAAAAGAATCGGACAGGCAAAAGCCGCTTGACAAATAATATTATATGACGTATAGTTTTATAAAAGATAATATTATATAGCATATAATATTATAGGGAAAGGAGCAAGGCGATGGTATTTAATACAGGCGCAGCGCTGTTAGATGCAATCGTGCTGGCAGTGGTGTCCAGAGAGGCTCAGGGCACATATGGATATAAGATCACGCAGGAAGTCAGGGGAGCGATTGAGATATCAGAGTCCACTCTGTATCCGGTACTTCGCAGACTGCAGAAGGACGAATGTCTGGAAGTATATGACAGAGAGCATGGCGGGCGGAACAGAAGGTATTATAAGATTACGGAAAAAGGCAGGCTGCAGCTCAATCTGTATGAGGGGGAATGGTCGCTGTATGCGGCAAAAATTACCGGAATATTTCAGGGAGGAATCAGAAAATGAATCGAATGGAGTTCATGCAGGCTCTGGAAGGGGCACTTTATGATGTTTCATCAGAAGAAAAAGAAGCCGCATTGCAGTATTATAATGATTATCTGGATGATGCCGGGCCGGAATGTGAGCAGAGTATACTCAGGGAGTGGGGGAGTCCATGGAAACTGGCAGAGAGCATCCGGAGCGGTATGAATGGCCGGCTGGAAGAAGGGGAGTTTACCGAGACAGGATTTTCGGCAGGCGGTGAAAAACAGTGCCCGGCCCAAAAGCATGCGTCGTTTCAGGAACAAGAGAAGGCACAGGCCCGGCAGGGCAAACCCGCGAAATCCATGCCCAATGTATGGAAGTGGATTGCCATAGCATTGCTCTGTCTTATTTTGGCCCCGGTGTGTATTCCTGTTGTGATTACGATTGTTATTTTAATGATTGCTTTGCTGGCAGTCGTATTTGCAGTGGTGGTTGCTTTGCTGGCGGCGGGATTTGCGGTATTGCTGTGCGGGCTGGCGGCAGTGATGCTGGGGATTGGCAGGATCTTTACAGCGCCTGCAGGAGCAGCGGTTTTATTTGGCGGCGGCCTGCTGTTAACTGTAGCCGGCGCATTGCTGACGCTGTTATTCGGCTGGCTGTTATTAAAAGGCGGTGCAGTTTTGTTCCGGGGCGCTGTTTCGCTGTGCAGAAAACCGATCCATAAAAACAGGAGGGGAAATCAGGGATGAAGCATATTTGGAAAGTCGTGTTTATGACATTGGGGATTCTGGCAGGTATCGGGATGGTCTGTCTGGCTGTGGGCGCTGCATTGGGCGGCGCGGATCAGGCGGTTCGTTTGCTGCGGGAGGAAGCAGGAGGCAGAAGAGATATGGACCGGGAGGACGCAGTAAGGTGGATGGAAACCGTGGAAGCCGAAGAGTGGCCGGAACAGGCGGAGATCGTTTTTCCGGTGGACGGGGCGCGATATGAAGATCTGGAGGTGGCAGACCGGGAGCAGATACAGTGTATCCTGATCCGTGCAGAGAGCTGTGAGCTGACCATAGAAGAAACCGAACGTAACTTTTATGGGATTATAGCGGAAAATATGGATGGGATGCAATATTTTACAGAGGAGGACAGTCTGGTAATTGTAGCGCAGAAGGATCAGAAAAGTTCAGGGATCAACAGCCGGCTGACCCTGTATATACCGAGAGCGGCAGCGATACAGACGATGGAGATGGAACTGGGGGCCGGCAGATTCTGCGCATCCAATCTGACCACAGAGTATCTGGATCTGGAATCTGGTGCGGGAGATTTTATATTGGAGGGACTTAAGGCCGGGCAGGCGGAAATAGAGCTGGGAGCCGGAAGGCTGGAAATCAGGGATGGAGAAGTGACCGATCTGGTCATCGAAGCCGGCATGGGGGATCTTTCCTATCAGGGAAGTATCCTGGGAAATGTGAAGGCAGAATGTGCAATGGGGGCGATTCATCTGCTGGTTGCAGGAGATGAGGAGGCTTATAATTATCGGACGGAATGTGCCGCAGGCAGTATTCAGGTAGGCACAGAGGGCAGAAATCTGAGTTTTGGAGAACATACGTGGACAAACAACGGAGCAATGAAAGGGATGGAACTCAGTTGTATGATGGGCCGTATTGAGGTCGGGTTTTATGAGAATGGAGGAAATGTATATGAACAATGAGTACAGAAAACTGACAAGAAGCAGGACAAAAAGAATGCTGTGCGGTGTCTGCGGCGGCATAGGGGAATACCTGAATGTGGACCCCACCATCATCAGGATCGCCTGGATGCTGTTTGTTTTTTTCAGCTTTGGTATGGCAGTTCTGATTTATTTTATAGCGGCCGTTATCATGCCGGATGAGGAATGATAAAAAACGTTCACTGCTTTTGGGCAGTGGACGTTTTTTATTCATGACAATAGAAAGTGCGCACAGCATGCTTTCTATTGTATCACAGGAAAGACCGCACACTGATTGCAGGCGGTTTTGATCTTCAGACCCGGTTATGAAAGGGTGTGAAACAGACCGGATTTTTTCAGGGCAGGCAAAAGTGCCATATAGATGATAGTGGCTGCCAGCAGGGAGGTGACGGCATTGATGGAAGAGGAGGCAATGCTGTAGACCAGGACCACCTCGGCGGCAGGTTTTCCCAGGATGAGCAGCTTGTAGAAATAGCTCAGGAGGGGATCAAAAACGGCATTGAAGAGAAGCCCGGCGCCGCCGGACAGGACAGCCCAGCGCAAAATACGGCGCTGCTCTCCGGTATGGGTGATATGGCCGACTCTATGAGCGATCAGTCCGGTGATCATGCCGATACAGAATTTCAGAAGAAAGGTTTTAGGCGCGTAGATCACGTAAACAGGGTCCAGCAGATCGCCGATTGTCATACCGATAGCGCCGCCCAGTCCGCCGCAGACACCGCCCAGCAGCAGGGCGCCCAGAACACATACCGCATTGCCCAGATGGATGGAGGTAGCGTCTCCGCCGGGCAGTGTGATCTTGATTTGAAGGAAGGTAAATACCACATAAGACAGGGCAGCCACCAGCCCTGTGGCGGCGATTTGAAAGGTTTTTGTCGTTTTCATAGGATTCTCCTTTGCAGCATGTATTGTTTCAGTGATAGTATACGCGAATGTGGCATTGCTTAAATAGCCAATTTGATATTTTTTAACCAGACCAGATATGTGAAACTTTTGTAAAGTATAAGATGTGGTCGTTGACACAGGAAAAAATTGGACGTAGAATAAAAATTCAAACTAAGAGCATGCAGGGAGGTTTGGCTGTGAAACGATACAGGCGTTATATAAAACCATATTGGAAATCTTTCGTATTCGGTCCGATTCTGATGGTGACTGAGGTGGTGGGTGAGGTGCTGCTGCCTGCATTTATGGCGAATATTATCAACATCGGTGCGGTAAGGCATGACGTGCCCTATATTATCGGTATGGGAATGGTCATGCTGCTGACTGCACTGGTCATGATGGCGGGCGGTATCGGCGGCGCTTATTTTTCGGCCAGAGCAGCCATCAGTTTTGCTGCCGACCTGCGCCGGGATGTATTCCGTAAGGTGCAGGATTTTTCTTTCCGCAATATTGATGCTTTCAGCACCGGTTCATTGATTACCAGGCTGACCAATGACATTACGCAGGTACAGAATGTGATCATGATGGGGCTGCGGCTTTTGCTCCGGGCGCCGGGTATGCTGATCGGTGCGGTGATTATGGCTTTTGTGATGAATCCGGAGCTGGCTTTGATCCTGCTGGTGGTCATTCCCCTTCTGGCGGCGGCCATCGGCTGTGTGATCCGGATTGCTTTTCCGCGGTTTGAACAGATGCAGAAAAAGATTGATGCTCTGAATTCCCGGATCCAGGAGGCTATGGTCGGGGTACGGATCATCAAGTCTTTCGTCAGAGGCAGTTTTGAGGAAGAAAAATTTGCCCGTTCCAATGGAGAGCTGAAGGAAGCGGGGCTGGCGGCGTTTAAGGTCGTGATATTGAATATGCCTATTATGATGCTGGCGATGAATGTGACCACACTGGCTGTTGTATGGTTTGGCGGCAGGCAGGTTCTGGCCGGTACGATGCCGGTAGGCGATCTGACGGCGTTCACCACGTATATTGTGCAGGTGCTGATGTCACTGATGATGCTGGCCATGGTGCTGCTCCAGAGCAGCCGGGCCGTTGCCGGTCTGAAACGTATTACAGAGGTGCTGGATACGGAAATAGATCTGTCGGATGAGAATGCCGCAAGAAAAGATGCAGTGGTCACCCAGGGCAGAATAGAATTTCAGAATGTTTCTTTTTCTTATTATAATGACAGCAGGAAAACGGAAACAGGGACGGAGACAGAAGCAGAGACAAAGAAAGAGGTATCGGCCCGCAAAGTGTTGTCCGATATTACTTTTACAATAGAAGCGGGGGAAACTGTGGGAATCATCGGGGCAACCGGCTGCGGCAAGACCAGTCTGGTGCAGCTCATTCCCAGACTGTATGATGTGGACGAAGGCAGTGTCTGTGTGGACGGTGTGGATGTCAGAGACTATTCGCTGCGTCATCTCCGGGACGGCGTGGGGATGGTGCTGCAGAAAAATGTTCTCTTTTCGGGAACCATTGCCGAGAATCTCAGATGGGGCGATGAAAATGCCGATATGGATACGATCCGGGCAGCGGCAGCCTCTGCCCAGGCAGCAAATTTCGTGTCCTCTTTTCCGGAGGGTTATGAGACGAACTTAAGCCAGGGTGGTGTGAATGTATCAGGCGGACAGAAGCAGCGTTTGTGTATTGCCAGAGCGCTGATCAAAAAACCAAAAATTCTGATTTTGGATGACAGCACCAGTGCAGTGGATACGGCTACCGAAGCCAATATCCGCAAATGCTTTTCCCAGGAGCTGAAGGATACTACAAAGATTATCATAGCACAGCGTATCAGCTCTGTGATGGATGCAGATCAGATTATTGTGATGGAGGACGGGAGGATCGCGGATATGGGAAATCATGCGGAACTGCTGGAGCGGTGCAGTGCCTATCGGGAGATCCATGAGTCCCAGACGAACAGGGAGGTGAGCGCATAATGCCAGGACCGGGCAGAAACAAAGGACTTCGGGCTTTCGGCAAGCCGAAAAATACAAAAAAGACAATCAAACGGCTGTTTTCCTATCTGGAACAGGATCTGGGGAAGCTGTCCGTGGTGCTGGTATGTGTCATCGTAACGGCGGTATCTTCTCTGGCGGGTTCCTATATGCTCCGGCCTGTTATCAATGGGCTGACATCCGGTCAGGGCAGTGTGGCCTTTCTGGCCAGATCGGTGGCTGTGATGCTGGCTATATTTGCGGCAGGTATTGTGTCTCAGTATCTGCAGGCCAGAATTATGATTACGGTAGCGCAGGATGCGCTGCAGCGGCTGCGCGGTGATCTGTTTCATAAGACACAGAAACTGCCGGTACGGTATTTTGACAGCAACAATCATGGCGATATTATGAGCCGTTTTACCAACGATGTGGATGCGGTGGGAGAAATGCTGAATCAGACAGTGGTACAGATTATTTCCGGTGTGATCAGCATTGCAGGGACATTTTCCCTGATGCTCTATACCAATGTGTATCTGACGATCGTGACGCTTGTGGTACTGCCGGTGATGCTGAAAGCAGCGCAGGGAGTTGCCGGGAGGAGCCGGAAATATTATAAGGCCCAGCAGGCGGCGCTGGGAGAACTGAACGGCTATATCGAAGAAATGGTCAGCGGTCAGAAAGTGGTCAAGGTATTCTGTCATGAGGACCAGGCAATGGAGCAGTTTGAACAATATAACAGGGCATTGAAGCAAAAGCAGATCGGCGCACAGTTTTTTGGCGGCATTATGGGGCCTGTGATGGGAAATATGAGTCAGATCAATTATACGCTGACGGCAGTAGTGGGCGGCATTCTCTGCGTTCTCAAAGGTTTTGACCTGGGAGGACTGACGGTGTTTGTCAATTATTCCAGACAGTTCAGCCGTCCCATCAATGAGCTTTCCATGCAGATGAATACTATTTTTTCTGCACTGGCAGGAGCAGAGAGGGTTTTTGCGGTGATGGATGAGGCTGAGGAGGCATCAGACAGACCAGGAGCGCTTTCTATAGAAGTAAATGAGGGGACATGGCGCTGGCATGTGCCTGAGAGCAATGAAAAATATGCATTTAAACGGGAAAATCCTGCATTTCGTGCAGAGATCGTACTGCAGGATGTGACCTTTGGCTATGAGCCGGGCCAGACGGTACTCAGGCATATTACACTGTATGCCAAGCCGGGACAGAAGATTGCCTTTGTAGGTTCCACCGGGGCCGGAAAGACGACAATTACCAATCTGATCAATCGTTTTTACGATATTGAAAGCGGCTGTATTTCCATTGACGGTGTGGATATCATGGACATCCGCCGGGATTCCCTGCGACAGAATGTTGCGATGGTGCTGCAGGATACCCATCTCTTTTCAGGAACTGTAATGGAGAATATCCGTTATGGCAGACTGGATGCCACGGATGAAGAAGTGATAGCGGCTGCCAAAACGGCCAGCGCCCATTCCTTTATTATGCGTTTGAAGCATGGCTATGATACGGTGCTGGAGGGAGACGGAGCCAACCTGAGCCAGGGCCAGCGGCAGCTTCTGAACATTGCGCGGGCGGCGGTGTCCAAAGCGCCGATCCTGATACTGGACGAAGCCACCAGCTCAGTGGATACCCGGACGGAAAAGCAGATTGAACGGGGGATGGACCGGCTGATGGCGGAGCGGACCACGCTGGTCATTGCCCATCGGCTTTCCACTGTCCGCAATGCCAATGCCATTATGGTACTGGAAAATGGAGAGATCATCGAACGGGGAGATCATGATGTGCTGTTGGATTTAAAAGGCAGATACTACAAATTGTATACCGGTTTAAGTGAATTGGATTAGCGGAGTAAGTAAGGGAGCTTTCCGGGTAAGAGCCGGAAAGCTCCCTTACGTTTTCCATAGTATGCCGGGGCATCGGAAAAAGAAAGCGGTGGGAATGGCTGGCATATTGACGGCGCCGCCGGGCGGCCTCTGCCATTTGCCGGACTGCTTTCTGGTCGCTGGCGATTTCAAACTGATAAAAGTGTTCCAGTTCCTGAAGGATTCCCTGGGTCTTTTCTGTGACAGAAGCGCTTGCCACATTGACTTCCAGAAACAGGATGGTGCCGTTGTCCAGTTTTCTGATGCAGTAGGTCCGGTGGATTTTCAGAGGTTTCTCATAGATTTCATAATAGCTGACAGGGATGCGGATGGCTCCGTTGTCCAGAGACTGGGCTTTGGCAGCGGTAAATCCGGCGGCACGGGAAATTTTTTCTGCTTCACATTCTTCCAGTACCCATTCCTGACATTGGTCGGGCAGCAGGAAATCGTCGTTTTCGGCGTCGGTCTGGCCGATGCGGATGGAAATTCCATCACAGGAGGCGGCGGTGCCTTTTCCCGGATGCAGGTTGAACCCTTTGGGGAGAAAGATGGTTATAGAGCCGTTTTCTGTTTTCAGCGATGCTTCCTGCAGATATCGATATCCTTCATATCCTTCACAGTGCTCTCCCAGTACCGGCCCGCCGCAAAGTGTTTCTTCTTTTCCACAGCCTGTCAGGAGACAGAGCAGAACCATAACAGCGGCAAATATCAGTTTGTGTCTCATTAGTATCCCTTCCCTGTTGCAGTTTTATCTTTTGCCGTAGTGTTTTTTGACATTCATAGAATGTCATTTTTTTTGCTATTTTAGCATACCATAAAGAAAATGACAAGCAGTGAATGTCAACCGTTGCAGGGGGAACTATATGTTTATCAACAAATCGGACGCCGGGAAAAACAATCTGTGTGGTGAGAAGATTGCAGCGCTCAGGATGGAAATGGGGATTTCCCAGCGTGCACTGGCAGACCGGCTACAGATTGCCGGGCTGGATATGAACAAAAATGCCATTCAGAGGATCGAAGCCGGCAAACGTTTTGTGACGGATATTGAATTAAAGGTGATGTCATGCGTACTGGATATTTCTGTGGATCAATTGCTGGAATAGGAAATATTCCGTCTTGACAAATCCGTTTCCAATCACTATTATTGTTAATAATAATTTCTTTATCATATGGGATGTATTTGTACAGATAAAGTGAAAGGTCATGACGAAGAGGAGTAGGTGATAGTCCCTGTTCATAAAAGTGCTGTTCATGAGCTGACAGACAGCAGGGGTTTATGTCTCATTTTCGCTTATGGAGAATAAGTGATAAAAAAACTGGTACCGTGGACATTTGCCCTTTATCAATCCGGATTGATAAAGGGTATTTTCATGACAGGAGAAAGATTGCGGAGTGCGCCTTTGCCTGTTTATCAAAGGAGATATTTCATGCAGAAAGAACTTGCCAAAACCTATGACCCTAAAGGCATAGAGGACAGATTATATCGGAAGTGGATGGAAAAGAAGTATTTTCATGCCGAAGTGGACCGGAGCAAAAAGCCCTTTACGATTGTGATTCCGCCTCCGAATATTACCGGGCAGCTTCATATGGGGCATGCTCTGGATGAGACAATGCAGGACATTCTGATCCGGTTTAAACGTATGCAGGGCTATAATGCGCTGTGGCAGCCGGGGACCGATCATGCCAGCATTGCCACGGAAGTGAAAATAACCGAAAAGCTGAAAGAAGAAGGGCTTGACAAGCAGGCGCTTGGCAGAGAGGGGTTTTTGGAAAGAGCTTGGGACTGGAAGCGGGAATACGGCGGACGGATCGTAAATCAGTTAAAGAAGCTGGGCTCTTCCTGTGACTGGGACCGGGAACGGTTTACGATGGATGAGGGCTGCAGCCGTGCGGTGACTGAAGTATTCTGCCGGATGCATGAAAAAGGCTGGATCTATAAGGGGAGCCGTATCATCAACTGGTGCCCGGTGTGCAATACGTCGATTTCCGATGCAGAGGTGGAATATGAAGAGCAGGCAGGACATTTCTGGCATATCAAATATCCGCTGATTGCGGAGGACGGCAGTGTGAGCGCCACGGAATTTTTAGAGTTTGCCACCACCCGTCCGGAGACTATGCTGGGGGATACCGGTGTGGCAGTCAATCCGGAGGATGAACGATACAAAGCCCTGATCGGCAGAAAGGTTATGCTGCCGATTGTGAACAGAGAAATTCCTGTTGTAGGAGATGCCTATGTGGATATGGAATTCGGTACGGGCGTGGTAAAGATCACGCCGGCCCATGATCCCAATGACTTTGAGGTGGGCAGGCGGCATCATCTGCCGGAGGTCAATATTCTGAACGATGACGCTACCATCAATGAAAACGGCGGAAAGTTCCAGGGGCTTGACCGTTATGAAGCGAGAAAGCAGATCGTAAAGGAACTGGAACAGATGGGCCTGCTGGTTCGGATCAAGGAGTATTCACATAATGTGGGCACCCATGACAGATGTCAGACGACCATCGAACCGATGGTGAAAAAACAGTGGTTTGTCAAAATGGACGAACTGATAAAGCCTGCGGTGGAGGCGGTAAAGAATGGGGAAGTTGATCTGGTTCCGGAACGCATGGAGAAGCTCTATTTTAACTGGACAGACAACATCCGGGACTGGTGTATTTCCAGACAGCTTTGGTGGGGACATCGGATTCCGGCCTATTACTGCAAACAGTGCGGGGAGATCACGGTGGCGAGAAAGGCACCCGCAGAGTGTCCCAAGTGCGGCTGCACCCATCTGACGCAGGATGAGGATACACTGGATACCTGGTTTTCTTCGGCTCTCTGGCCTTTTTCCACACTGGGCTGGCCGGATCAGACGGAGGATCTTGCGTATTTTTATCCCACTGATGTGCTTGTAACCGGATATGATATTATTTTTTTCTGGGTCATCCGTATGATTTTTTCGGGCTATGAACAAATGAAAGACAAGCCCTTTAAGACAGTGCTTTTCCACGGCCTGATCCGGGATTCCCAGGGACGGAAAATGTCCAAATCCCTGGGCAACGGCATTGACCCGCTGGAAATTATCGAACAATACGGCGCAGATGCGCTGCGCCTTACCCTGATAACAGGAAATGCGCCCGGCAATGATATGCGGTTTTACTACGAAAGAGTAGAGGCCAACCGCAATTTCGCCAATAAGGTATGGAATGCGGCCCGCTTTATTATGATGCATACAGAGGGCGGCAAAGCGGACAGAGAACAGCCCGGACGGCTGGAACCGGCAGATCAGTGGATCCTGTCCCGGTTAAATACCCTGATCAGAGAAGCCACTGACAATATGGAGCGGTATGAGCTGGGGATTGCCGTGCAGAAGGTATATGATTTTATATGGGATGAGTTTTGCGACTGGTATATTGAGATGGTGAAACCCAGACTTTTTGCGAAGGACAACATCGACAGCCGGGATGCGGCCCTGTGGACGCTGCGCACAGTTCTGCTGCAGGCCCTGAAGCTCCTTCATCCTTACATGCCGTTTATAACGGAGGAAATTTTCTGCAGCCTGCAGGAAGAAGAAGAGTCCATCATGATTTCCTCCTGGCCTGTATACAAAGAAGAATGGAACTTTGCCAGAGAAGAGGCGGCCATCGAGATCATCAAAGAGGCAGTTCGGGGCATCCGCAATGTACGTGCGGAAATGAACGTATCACCCGGCAGAAAAGCTGCCGTATACATTGTCAGCGCCAACGAAGAAGTGCGGGACACCTTTACGGAGGGGAGCCTGTTTTTTGCCTCACTGGCATATGCTTCCCAGGTAACCGTACAGAGCGACAAAACAGGCATAGCAGACGATGCAGTGTCGGTTCTTCTGGCAGATGCTTCTGTATACCTCCCATTTGCCGACCTGGTGGACATCCGGCAGGAGATCGAACGCCTGGAAAAAGAAAAGACACGCCTGACCGGAGAACTCGCCCGCAGTGGACAAATGCTTACCAACGAGAGATTCCTCTCCAAAGCGCCTGCCACCAAAATAGCAGAAGAGCAGGAAAAACAGAAAAAATATACCAAGATGATGGAACAGGTCGAAAATCGCTTGCAACAATTGCAAAAATAAGAGATACTATATACAGGAGGCATGAGCCGTGCGAAATCATCCTCTCATGATCCGGCTGCAAGCAGACGGGATCATGAGAAGATGATTTCATAGGGCGAAGCCCGTGAGCGAAAGAGCAAAGCTCATGAGCGGAGCACGGCGGCGAAGCGGGAAGTCAAAGAAGCCGGCGCGGCCGGAGCTGCAAGCAATTGCCTCTTCCAGACATAGTATAGGAAAACGTAACACATAATAATTGAACGACACGGTGGAATGAAGGAATGATTTCATGGATGAAGAAATCTTAACACTAACCAGGGAACAACTTGGGGAACTGAAGAAGAGATTTTTACATGGAAGCAGAGTTCAAGAGCAGTCCCGTGTCCGTGTATCAAAGGACCAGATGGAAGCCTGGTTGTATCTGGCGGAACCTTCTGAGGAAAAAGGACACTATAAAACGGACGAACTTCTGAATATGCTTCGGGCAGAAGGTGTGACAACGGGATTTATAATGCCACGTCTGGTTGCTATGGCAAAAAAAGGCGTGTACCAGCGTGAAATACTGGTGGCAAAAGGAAAAGAAGTGGCAGAGGGAACTGACGGCTGCTATGAATATTTTTTTACTCCGGACGATATCAAGAAGGGGCCTGTGATCCGGGAGGATGGTTCTGTGGATTATAACAGCATGAGTATGCTCCAGAGCGTTAAAGCGGGAGATGCGCTTGCCGTATACCATCCTGCGTCGGCCGGGGAGGACGGTTATACCGTGCGGGGTATGGTGCTGAAATGTAAACTGGTCAAAGAGCTGCAGCCGCTGCGTGGGCTGAGCATTGAGCGGCGTGACAATATGTATTTTGCCAAAACCGCAGGTAAGATCGAGCTGAAAAACGGCAGTATAGATATCCGTACCGTACATGAGATACCAGGGGATGTGGATCTGAGTACAGGAAGAATTGAATTTTTCGGCGATGTAACCATCGGCGGCAGTGTGGGCGCAGGCGTGGTGATTCGTGCCGGACGGAATCTGGTGATAGAAGGTACGGTGGAGAGCGCCGAGCTTTTTGCCGGCGGAGATATTGTACTCAAACGTGGGGTCCAGGGTAATCTGAAAGGTAAGATACGTTCCAGAGGCAGCATTTTTGCCAACTTTATTGAGCAGTGCGATGTCACTGCGGATGGAAATATTGAGGCCAATTATATTCTGAATGCCAATGTAAGGGCAGGCAGCCGGATCAAGGTCAACGGCAAAAAGGGAAGTATCATCGGCGGCAAGACTTTTGCACTGCAGGAGATCAGTGCGTACAATCTGGGAAATGTGGCGGAAGTGCGGACAGTGATTTATGCCGGCTATGAGCAGGAAACCTATGATAAATATGCCAAATGCGTGGAACAGGAAAAAGAGGTCAAGGAAAAACTGGCGGATATTGTGGAACGGATGGAAATGCTGATTAAGCAGAAGCAGTTCAAGACAGAAAGCGGCAGTAAAACACTGCTGGTACTGAACAGTAAAAAGGATGAGTATTTCAAACAGTTGGATGATATCAAGATAGAGACAGAGCGTTGTGAGGAACTGATGAATAAGGGAAGAGGCGCCAAGATTCATGCGGAAGGGTGTACATACAGAGGGGTGATCCTGGAGATTATGGGATTCAGCAAACAGGTGACAGGAGAGATGCAGTATGCCACTTACCGCAGTGTATCGGGAGAAATCGTATCGGAGCCGTTTCAGGGTATCCTTGAGGAAGAGTGACAGATATGGAATACGAAGAGGCAGAAGCCTGGCTTCTGGACATTCCGAAATTTAAAAAGAAAAATGTACCGGAGGATACGAAGCGGTTTCTCCGGCGGCTGGGTGAACCCGGTAAAGAGAAGAGGATCATTCATATTGCAGGCACAAACGGAAAGGGTTCCGTTTGTGCCTATTTGTCGTCTGTTCTGAAACGGGGAGGGTACCGGGTGGGTATGTTTACTTCGCCCCATCTGATTACCATGCGGGAGCGGTTTCGGATCAATGGTGAGATCATCACAAAGGAAGCGTTTGTGAACTGTCTGGAAACGGTCAGGAATCGGCTGAAAGGCTTTGCCGGAAGTGCGTCTGCATATCATCCGTCTTTTTTTGAAATGCTGTTCTTTATGGCGATGGTGTATTTTGAACAGGAGAAGGTGCAGGTGATTGTGCTGGAAACGGGGCTGGGAGGCCGGCTGGATGCGACAAATTCTGTCAGCAGAAAGGATTTGTGTATCATTACCCGGCTGGGACTGGATCATATGGAATATCTGGGCAGCACGATCGCGGAAATTGCCGGTGAAAAAGCAGGAATCCTGCAAAAAAGTGTACCTGTTGTGGCGGCTGATTCCGGGGAAGAGGCTTGTCGCGTCCTGGCACGGACGGCAGAAAAACTTTCCTGTCCGGCGTTTTTTGTGTCGAAACAGGACATACGAAATTTTGAGTTTCATAAAAATTTCATTGATTTTTCGTTTGAGACTCGTTATTATGGATATATTAGGTGCCTGCTTACCACATGTGCACCTTATCAGGCAGAAAATGCGGCGCTTGCGCTGCGAGCGCTGGATGTGCTGTCAGAGTGTCTGCCTGTGGACAAATCTGCTCTGACCGAAGGGATGAAAGAGGCCCGTTGGGAAGGCAGGATGGAAGAGATTGCACAGGGTGTGTATATAGACGGTGCACATAATGTGGACGGAATCAGGGCATTTCTGGAGGCGGCAGAGCGGGATGGCTGCACAGGCAGACGCTTCCTGCTTTTTTCTGCGGTACAGGAGAAGCAATATGGGGAGATGATCCATCGTTTGGCAGATTCCGGTTTGTTTCACAGAATTTATGTAACAGAGATTGAAAATAAAAGAGGCATTTCCAGGGATATTCTGGAGGCGGCGTTTCGTGTGGCAGGGGCCGGCACAGTGGATGGCTTTGCAGATACGGGCAGTGCATGGGGGACGCTATTGCAGACAAAGCAGCCGGAGGACATCCTGTATATAGCAGGTTCTCTTTATCTTGCAGGTGAGATAAAGGGGCTTTTAAAGAAGGAATGAGTATGATAAATTTTGAAGAAGAACTGAAAAAATTTCATCCCAGTCTGGAAGTGGAGGATGCGGAGGATGCCATTTACAATCAGGATCTTACGGATGTGGCGGATGTACTGATCGGCATGATGAAGGAAGTAAAAGAAGAAGCGTTGGAATAGGAATAGAGGTACCGGATGAGATGTTATAATTGCGGTTGCCAGTTATCGGAAAAGGATTTCTGTACGGGCTGCGGAGCGGATGTGGCTCTTTATAAGAGAATTATGTATACCTCTAATTTTTTCTATAATGAAGGATTGGAGAAAGCGAATGTACGGGATTTGTCCGGTGCGGTTACCAGTTTGCGTCAAAGCCTTAAATTTAATAAAAACAATGTGCAGGCCAGAAATCTGCTGGGACTTGTCTATTATGAGATGGGCGAAGTGGTCAAGGGGCTGAGTGAGTGGGTGATCAGTAAGAATCTGCGTTCCAAAAAGAACATTGCAGATGATTACATTGATATGATCCAGCAGAATCCCAGCCGTCTGGATACCATCAACCAGACGATCAAGAAATACAATCTGGCTCTGGGCTACTGTCAGCAGGACAGTTTGGATCTGGCGGTGATCCAGTTAAAAAAAGTACTTTCCCTGAATCCCAAATATGTCAGGGCCCATCAGCTTCTGGCGCTTTTGTATATGAAAGCGGAAGAATGGGAAAAGGCGGGAAAGGAACTGGATAAATGCAGCAGGATTGACACAGGCAATACCACGACCCGCAGATACCGCAAAGAAGTGGATAAGATGCTGGAAAAAGCGGACAGTGCAAAGGCCAAAGGAACCACCAGGAAAAAAAAGATTGCCGAGGACACCATCAAGTACCAGAGCGGGAATGAGACAATTATACAGCCGATCAATCACCGGGACAGCAAGGGCGTTTCCGTTGCTTTGAACATCGGAATCGGAATCATCATCGGTGTCGCGGCAGCATGTTTTCTGATCCTGCCTGCAAAGGAGGATGCGGATACCAATGCGGCGCAGGAAGAGCTGCGTATCGTCAGTGAACAGTCGGATAAAAAGACCAGTACCATCGAAGAGCTGGAGCAGGAGCTCAGACAGATTCGGGAAGAAAATGAACAGTTGGAGCAGGAAGTGAACGATTATGCAGGAAATGACGGTAAAATGGAGGTCGTGGACGGACTGCTGAATGCTGTAAGCGTATATATGGAAAGTCCGGAAAATACCGAAAGAGTCGGGCAGGCATTGGAGAAAATTGATGCTCAGGCAGCCGAACAGGTAGAATCGGAACATTTCCGGTCTCTGTACAGGATATTGCTGACAGAGGCTGGTCCTTCTGTAGCGGCTTCTTACTATAAGTCGGGTATGGACGCTTATCAGAAGGAAATGTTTGAAGAAGCCATAGAGGATCTGGAGAAAGCGGCAGAGTATGATCCGGAGAATGGAGATATTCTTTATAATCTGGGCAATGCTTACCGCCAGAATGACAACAGGGAAGAAGCCATTCAGGCTTATACCCAGGTAGTGGAAAAGTTTCCGGGAACCGAACGGGCCAGAAGGTCGCAGAACTTTTTAAAGGAATTGAACGAAGGCATAGAGTAAAACAGGGATACCAAAGAGGACATGGCAGTAGGGAAGCCATGTCCTTTCTTGTCATACAGGAAATTTCTCAATATCTCCTGTATGACAAGAAACAATGACCGCACTGCGGCGGAGCAGGATCATGCCGCTGAAGCGCCCCGCCGCAGGCGGAGAATCCTGCGGGCAGGATTCTTTTTTATGTTTCGGGATGCAAGGGCCTGTATCCGGGCTTTGCGAGAAAACAGACCGCGTGGCGGGAGGGAAAGGAGCTTTATGGAAGAGAGATTTCATATCATTGAAAACTATCTGATGATACGGATGCCGGAAGAGATCGACCATCATCAGGCAGCGGCTTTGAGCCGGACGGCAGATCAGTATATACTGCAGGAGCCGGTAAAGCACATTGTATTTGATTTTGAGGATACCCGGTTTATGGACAGTTCCGGTGTGGGGGTGGTGATCGGGCGTTACAAAAAGATTGCCTGCTTTGGGGGCAGGGTGTATGCAGTCAATGCAGACAGTCAGATTCAGCGGATCATACGGGTATCGGGACTGAAAAAGGTACTGAATGTAGTAGAGGAGGATACGGATGTATAATGAAATAAAACTGGAATTTGATGCCATATCGGTGAATGAGGCTTTTGCCAGGGTGGCCGTGGCGGCGTTTGTGACCCCCATCAATCCTACTTTAGAAGAGGTGGCAGATGTCAAGACCGCTGTATCTGAGGCAGTGACCAATGCGGTCATTCACGGATATGACGGGATGCAGGGAAAGGTGAGGATGCACTGTATCCTGGAGGACGGACTGTTACATATTGAAGTATCGGATCAGGGAAAAGGGATTGCAAATGTGGAGCAGGCGATGGAGCCTTTGTTTACGACCAGGCCGGAACTTGACCGTTCCGGTATGGGATTTTCGTTTATGGAGGCTTTTATGGACAGCCTGGAGGTGGAGTCAGAGCCGGGAGCTGGGACTGTAGTCCGGATGAAGAAAAACTTTGCAGTAAAACAGACGCAAGCGGACGGGGAATAGCCTATGGAAGAGACTGCAGTACTGCTGACACAGGCACAGGCCGGAAACAGAGAAGCGAGAGAAGTACTGGTAGAGAAAAACCTGGGGCTGGTGCATCACATTGTAAAGCGGTTTACCGGCAGAGGGTATGAGACGGAGGATTTGTTTCAGATCGGCAGCATTGGACTGATGAAAGCCATAGATAAATTTGACTTGTCCTATGATGTGAAATTTTCCACCTATGCGGTGCCGATGATTGCAGGAGAGATCAAGCGGTTCCTGCGGGATGACGGCATGGTCAAAGTATCCAGAAGTCTCAAGGAGAACGGCTTTAAGATCAGACAGGCGATGGAACAGATCGAAAAAAGACAGGGGCATGAGGCATCTCTGGCGGAGATCAGCGAGCAGACCGGGATTTGTGTGGAAGATATCATTCTGGCGATGGAGGCCAATGTGGAAGTGGAATCCATCTATAAATCGGTCTACCAGAGTGACGGCAATGAGATCTATATGGTGGACAGGCTGCCTTCCGGAAAGGATGAGAATGAAACGGTGCTGAATCATATGCTGCTGGAACAGCTCCTTTCTGAACTGACCCAGGAGGAAAAGGAACTGATCGGTCTGCGGTATTTTCAGGATAAGACTCAGGTGGAGGTGGCCGGGATGCTGGGTATCAGCCAAGTACAGGTCAGCCGCCTGGAAAAGCGGATTCTGCTGCGGATGCGCGGGCTTGCCAAATAAAGGATAAGCCGCTACAATAAATTCAAAAATCAGAGAACAAAAGAGGAATGTATATGAAAATTTATCTTGTCAGACATGGGGAGACGGCATGGAATAAGGAAGGGCGGGTGCAGGGAAGCGAGGATATCCCGTTGAATGAAAAAGGGATTGAACTGGCAGAGATCACTTCGGAAGGGATGAAGGAGATCCCTTTTGAGATCATTTTTTCAAGTCCGCTGATCCGGGCCAGAAAGACGGCGGAGATCATGCGCCGGGACCGGAAAGTGCAGATCGTGACAGATAATCGGCTGCAGGAAATGAGCTTCGGGAAGTATGAAGGCTCAAGGATCAAAGAGGCAGTGGGAGATAAGGGACATGCGCTGCATGATTTTATTCAGAATCCGGGTAGATATCGCGCCAGAGACGGAGAGGAATTTTCGCAGGTCATTGCCCGTGCGCACAGCTTTATTGAGGAAGTACTGATCCCGGCACAGGAGCGATGGGAACATGTGATGATTGCCTCGCATGGGGCTTTGATCAGATGCTTTCTCCGCTGTATTGAAGAAAGACCGCTTTCAGAGTTCTGGGGCGGGATTCCGCAGAGAAACTGTGCAGTGACAGTGATCGAACAAAAAAATGGCCGGTTGAAAATTGTAGAGGAAGGCAGATTATATTACGAAAGAGAGAGGGAAGGAGGCTTTCGATTGTAAAATTGCATATTTGATTGAAAAACAGCCATACTAATCTGCAAAAAGCAGGAATGAAAGCAGAGTGGATGTATGGAAACAAAAACAGTATATATAAAACCGAAGCGGAATGCGGAGGTTACGAAGGAAGAGGTATTTCTGAAAGATGTGGCCTCCCTGACCTGTACAGATCCCCATCTTCTGGCTAAGGCCAGAGCGCTGAAAGTATTTCAGTTCCGGGAAGGCGGAGAGAAGCGGGCGGTGATCAGCAGTCTGAAGCTGATCGAGTTGATCCAGGGACTGGAAAAAGGAATCACAGTAGACAATGTGGGAGAGATGGATACTCTGATGAAATTGGTCAAAGTATCGGATGATAAGGGGCTTGCTGTCTGGCTGAAGGTGGCGTTTGTGGCATTGATCAGTTTTTTCGGAACCGCCTTTACCATTATGGCGTTTCACAATGATGTGGGTATTCATGATGTATTCAATCAGATCTACGAACAGGTTATGGGGCAGACCTCCAATGGTTTTACTACGTTGGAGGTAACCTATTCTCTGGGGCTTGCCATCGGTATTACTCTGTTTTTCAACCATATCGGCGGACGGCGGATCACGGCGGACCCCACACCGATTGAGGTGGAAATGCGTATTTATGAAAAAGATGTGGATGATACGCTGATCGAGACGGCAGACAGGGAAGGGAAAACGATAGATGCTTCATAAAAGAGTGTTTTTGGGAGTGCTGGGTATCAGCTTCGGACTGATGACGGCAGGCGGTGTGTTTACGGTGCTTCTTGCAGTGGGACTGATTCCCCGCTTTGCCGGCAAAACGCATACGGGCCGGAAGGTCATGCTGTATGAAACGATGGTGATTCTGGGAACACTGGCAGGGGACGTGTTCAGCATATTTGAACCTCAGATGGGAGCGGCGGCATCCCGGATCGGTGTCCCGGAGCCGGTACTGAGCGCTCTGGGCGGACTGTTTTTGCTTTGCTACGGACTGTTTGCAGGCATCTTCATAGGCAGCCTGGCGATGGCGATTGCAGAAATGCTGGACAGCATTCCTATCTTTGCCAGACGCATCGGTTTCCGGCATGGTCTGGGCATTGCGGTGCTGGCGATGGCGCTGGGCAAGGCGGCAGGTTCGCTGTATTATTTCTGCGAACGGATGTTTTTGTTTGGAGGCTGACCGGATATCGGGCCTGCACACAGAGAAAATGAAAAAACAGTCGGACCTGGACAGGGGATTTCCTGTAAAAAGAATGAAAGACAGAGAGGGACAGTATATGGAAGAAGAGAAAAAGAAGCAGTATCAGCAATATGTCAAGGAAATGACACCCACGCATAATCTCTGGGCATTGATGTTGAAGGCTTTTGTAACCGGAGGGATCATCTGTATCATCGGGCAGGGGATTCTAAACTATTGTATGAACGGACTTGGGATGGACAAGCAGACGGCCGGAAGCTGGTGCTCGCTGGTTCTGGTGCTGTGCAGTGTGATTCTGACCGGCTTTAACATTTATCCCCAGATTACCAAATGGGGCGGTGCAGGGGCGCTTGTGCCGATCACCGGCTTTGCCAATTCCGTAGCGGCTCCTGCCATTGAGTTCAAAAAAGAAGGACAGGTGTTCGGCATTGGCTGCAAGATATTTACCATAGCCGGGCCGGTAATTCTGTACGGGATCTTTACCAGTTGGCTGCTGGGACTGGGATATTGGATCCTGGGGAACTTTTAAAAACCTGCTTGCAGATTGCCTGCCACTCTGCTAAAATGGCAGAAAAGGAGGGTATGGCAATGAAAGCAAAGGTTTATTTTACAGACAGAATAGAACCGGAACAGTTGCCGGAACTTTACAGACTGACCGGAATGGAACTGACAGGCAGAGTGGCTGTCAAGCTGCATTCAGGAGAAGAGGGAAATCAGAACTTTCTGAAACCTGCATTTTTTAAGCCCATGATAGACACTGTGGGCGGCACTGTGGTGGAATGCAACACAGCTTATGAAGGTTCCAGAAATACCACCAAACGGCATCTGGAAACATTGAAAAAGCACGGATGGAGTGAATACTTTAACGTGGATTTGCTGGATGGTGAAGGCCCGGATCTGGAGCTTGCCATACCGGGCGGCAAGGTGATTTCCAAAAATTTTGTAGGGAAAAATATTGCAGATTATGATTCCATGCTGGTGTTGTCCCATTTCAAGGGACATCCTATGGGTGGCTACGGCGGGGCGCTGAAGCAGCTTTCCATCGGAGTGGCATCTTCTTATGGAAAAGGTTATATTCATGGAGTGGGTAATCCGGACAATTTCTGGACAGCGGATCACGATTCTTTCCTGGAGGCAATGGCAGACGCGGCATATTCCGTAACGGAGTATTTCAAAGAAAAAATCGTTTATATCAATGTCATGAAAAATATGTCGGTGGACTGCGACTGCTGTGCCGTGGCAGAGGATCCCTGTATGGCGGACATCGGTATTCTGGCATCCCTGGACCCGGTTGCCATTGACCAGGCTTGTCTGGATCTGGTCTATGCTTCCAAAGATCCGGGCAGAGATCATCTTCTGGAACGGATTGAGTCCCGCAACGGCGTGCATACGATCGAGGCAGCGGCGGCGCTTGGCTGCGGCAGCAGAGAATATGAGCTGATCAGGGTATAGCGGTGTAAGTTCATGCTTTTGGCATCATAGTGATCAATGAGTGTTTCGCGGTTCGGAGTGCGGATCTGCAATGGGGCGGTTTTTCCGCCCCATTTTATATTGTCAATTTGCGGAATATGCAATTGAAATACGAAATTTTAACCAATAACACGGGAATCTGCATTTCCACCCTATTGTCTTTCCCTTATGAAGTCAGTAAAATGAAAGAAAAAAATGGGAATAAGAGAAATCCCAGGAAAGGGGAAGTACATTACAAATGATAAAAATTGGCATCTGCGATGATATGGCGGAAGAAGTCCGGAAACAAAAAGCCATGGTACAGAGGATTGCCGAGAAACTGGGAAAGAATATGGAAATTCATGTCTTTGAGGAAGGAGAGGAACTGCTGCAGGAGATTCAGGTCTATGGACATATGGATATTCTTCTTCTGGATATCGAGATGGAAGGGAAAAACGGTGTGGAAATTGCAAAGAGCATCCGCAGAACGGATTTTCAGACAGTGCTTATTTTTATTTCCGCTTATGATCAGTACTGCAAAGAGCTGATCGGAGTACAGCCGTTTGCTTTTCTGGATAAACCGGTGACAGAGCGTGCTCTGGAGACGGTGCTGAAAAAGGTTTTGCGGGTAAAGTTTTCAGAAAACGACAGATTTTTATTTTCTTATCAGAAACACAGATACAGCGTTCCGCTGCACCAGATTATGTATTTTGAAAGCATAGGAAGAAAAATCCGCATTCATTGTGCGATGGAGCAGTATGATTTTAATGGGAAACTGAATGCAGTGGAACAGGAGATCAGCAAATCAGGCACCAAATTTGCCAGGATACAGGTATCTTACTATGTGAATCTGAATTATATCAAAGAGTGGAATTATGACTGCATTATGATCGATGACGGTACGGAAATTTCAATCAGCAAGAGATACAGGAAGATGATGAGGCAGTATTATATGGGGATGTTGGAGAGGAACTAGATGCAATGGGAGTTATGTGGGTGATCGTACCAACCATTATCCTGGAGGAGATCTTTTTCCTGTTGACGCAAAGGACTTTTGTGGAAAGGGTATTACATTCCAGGAGAAGGAAACCGGCTTATGAAATCATGGCATGGAGCCTCCATTTTGTGATTTTTAATTATACTACATATATATTGACGGATAATGTACTGATTTATATTCTGGCCTTCTGCGGTTCTTTTTTTGCAGTGCTGTGGTTTCTTTATCAGGATCCGCTGCACAATCTGATTTATGCCACTGTGTTTGTCTATATGCTGGGAATGTTTTCGGAAGTTCTGGCATACTATATGGTTCTGATCGGAAACAGGATCAGCAAAACAGACATGGGAAGTTATGACTATTATCTTATGATCGCGATGATCTCAAAACTGGTGTGGCTGTGTCTGGTGAAGATGATACTGCTGCTTGTGAAACGGGGCAAAGGAAAGGATGTGAGTTTCAGGGACTGGATCGAGGCATGTTTTGTGCCTGTGGGAAGTATTGTGATTATTTTCACATTTCTCCCCAGCCAGGAGACTTATCTGTCCAGGGAAGCTCCGGTAAGAGCGGAGGGCTGGCTTGGAATGGCCTGTTTGCTTGGTATCAATGTGGTGACTTATTATTTATTTGAACAGACAAAGAAGGTGGCGGAGAAGCAGATGCAGGAAGAAGCGCTGCGGGAACAGTGTAATTATTATATGCGACAGTGTGAAGAGAGCAAGGCGCTCTGGATGGAACTGAGTAAATTCCGTCATGATATCAAACAGAAATACATCTATTTTCAGGTTCTGCTGCAGACCGGGCAATATGAAGAGCTGGCAAAGTATTATCAGGAAAATCTGAAATTTCTTACAGAGAAAAAACGTGTTGCTGACAGCGGGAATATATATTTTGACAGTATTCTGAACTATAAAGCGGAGATTGCCGAGCGGGACGGGATCCGGCTGCTGACGGAGCTGGAAGTGCCTCATGACTGTAGGATCAACGGAGAGGATCTGAGCATATGTCTGGGCAATCTTCTGGATAACGCCATAGAAGCGGTAAGGGAAGTGGAAGCGGGGCAGAGACAGATCTATATGAAAGTCAGAGTGCAGGGCAGCAATCTGTATCTGGAAATCAGAAATCCCTATGGGACGCCGCGTACCCGTAAGAGAGGGGAATATATGACCACGAAACCGGATGTGCGTTCACATGGCTGGGGCCTGCAGATTATCCGTGAGATTGTTGACTGTTATCATGGAGAACTGGATATAACGGATGAGAACGGGCTCTTTTGCGTGAAGATACTACTGTACCGGGCCGTGCTTTGAGAACGGAAAAATAACAACTGAACAAACTGTTTAGTTCCTTTTGGAGATATAAAATGCATAATGACCAAAAATGACAGAATAACAGGTCAATTATGACAGCAGGCGCGCAGGAAGAGAAAGATATATTATAATAAGAACTGTCACATTTTACAAAAGATAACAGGAGGAACAACGAATGAAACTGAAAAGATTTTTAAGCAAGTATGGCAGCAGTATGATGGCACTTGCACTGACGGCTGTAGCGGCAGAATTTGCAACAAGAGGATGCTTTTATTTCGCATATCAGCCTAAGGCGCCGGAAGGTCTGAAGAAGTTTTCCAAAAATAAATGAGAAAGCTCAGTGATAAGCTCATCGGCATACTGGAGATAAATGGAGATGTTTCCAGGGAGGACCGGGAGGTCTATGAATATGCCTTGTATGGGCTGGGGATGCTTGTCATAAATGGTCTGACAAGTATTCTGATAGGGGTTGTATTAAAGGTACCCTGGTATTGTGTTTTGTTTTTGTCTGCTATGATGCCTCTTCGTTCCGATGCGGGAGGTTACCATGCACCAGGTGCATGGAAATGTTATCTGTTGTCCTGTGCGATGGTGACAGCGGCTTTGCTGTGGATAAAAGCAGAACTTTCCTTCCAGACAGTGTTTACTATCTGCATGGCAGTACCATCCTGTTATTTTATTTTCCGATATGCTCCGTTAGAGTCAGAGAATAAGCCTTTGGATGCAGAGGAAAAGAAAATCATAGGAAAGAGGGCAAGGGTGATTGTTACTGTGGAAATGACAGCAGGACTTGCATGTTTTCTGGTGAATGAGAAAGCAGCCTGTGCAATATTATCCGCAATCATTTGCTGTGGGGCAGGCTATGCTGGATGGTTTATACAAATGAAGCAAAAGCGGGTGGGGATGTGAGGTTTTCACATCCCCCTCGTTAGTCGTGCGAAGGATGACAACCGATCGTGCGGCGGGAATGGGAGGGATATATCGTATGCGAATATTACATATATAATATTTGCATTTTGGGATATAGGTGGGCGAGGGGCGAGGGGGGTTAGAAGTGGGAGGCAGGGACTTTTATGTTGAGGCTTTGGTCTGAGGATTGGGTGG
>VSOB01000031.1 GCA_009774625.1 Lachnospiraceae bacterium | reverse complement strand
ATTTTGAGTCCCTTTGATATTGTTCGAGTTGAGAATAAAACTGACGATTCCATAACCTATGGAGTGGTGCAGGATATTCTGCATATCACAGATGGTACGGGTCATCTTAGCAATTATGTGTCTTCTGATTTCGGCAATGTGGATACAATGCCAATGACCAGACGGCTTTCTCTGTCTTACGCAAAGGTTTCCGTTATCCACAACACAAAAGAAAACTTTATGCCTGTTTTTGAAGGAACTCCTGTCTATACCGCTGATAATAACGATATTGAAATTGCTCTCGGCTTGGATAATATTGATGAGAGAACTGCAATTCCTGCTGGATTGATGAAAACCAGCAGGAATGATCCTGTACCTATTAAGTACAATGGTGACTTTTTGATTGGTCCAGAAGGTGCACATATAAATATTTCTGGCATTTCTGGCTTGGCAACGAAGACAAGTTATGTGATGTTTTTGCTGAAAGCGATACAACACAAATATAAAGATGATATTGCGATCATTGTTATGAATGTTAAAGGTGATGATTTGCTGCATGTTCATCAACCAAATGAGAAAATCACTTCGACACAGCGTGATGAATGGGATGTGTTAGGCATTCCCTGCGAACCTTTTGAAAATGTAAAATACTTGTATCCTTACCGGCGTCAGAAGGATAAGCTGTACGCAAATACGGCACTGCCTGTAGAAGATTTGGCTGAGCAGTATGTTGCTAAGCAGGCGGCAAATTTTGTATATACTTTTGAACATGATATTGATAAGGTAGATATGCTTTTTTCTAATATTGATGACCCGAACTACACCATTGAGTCAATTTTGAATCAAATTGATTCTGGACCGCAATTTAAAGATGTTTCAAGTTGGAATGAATTTAAAGAAAAATTAAAAGAGTTCTGTGTTAAGGGAAGTGAGAAAAACCGTTCATCAGGTATTTTGATGCAATCTTGGCAAAGATTTAAACGTCTGATTAATAATTCGATTAATGATGATGTTTTCGTTAATTCAAGATCAATGGCAAGTGATCAGCATCAAGTATACTTATCTGATGAAGTTCTGAATATCAATGGAGGCGAAATGATGGTTGTTGATATTGCAGGGTTGACTGAGCAGTTGCAGTGTTTAGTTTTTGGTGATATTATTCGATCCGTCTATTCTTTGAAGCACGGGGACTATGACCAAGACGACCGCAGTAGTAAAATGCCTGTTCCTAAACGAATCATAATTTTTGTTGACGAATTAAATAAGTATGCACCTTCTACATCCGGTAAGAATTCTCCTCTGTTGGCGAATTTGTTGGATATTACTGAGCGTGGTCGCTCTGAAGGCGTTGTGCTGTTTTCGGCGGAACAGTTTAGAAGTGCGATTCACGAACGTATCAAAGGCAACTGTGGTACAAATGTATATGGTCGTACAAATGCCATTGAGGTATCCCGTCCGGACTATAAATTTGTCCCTACAGTATATGCAAATATGATGACCAGGCTAAAGAAGGGAGATTTAATTCTTCATCATCCTGTTTTTAAAACATTGTTAAAGATTCAATTTCCTTTCCCGTCTTACAATCAAGGGGGTAGTAAATAATGGGTGAACCTGTAGCAGGTAAGTTTTTGCTTGAAATACTTACCAAAGGTATGTATTCTAACCCGATGCATGTTTATCGGGAATATATTCAAAACAGCACAGATTCTATTGACAAAGCTGTTGCGGGTGGGGTAATTTCTTCATCTGTGGCTGCAATTTATATTCAGATCGATGGTGCAAAGCAGAGAATCATTATTCATGATAATGGTTCTGGTATTCCTGCTGAAAAAACTAGAGAGATTCTGTTGAGTATTGGCGATTCTGATAAGAATGGCATGGATGAGAGAGGTTTTCGAGGTATTGGACGACTTGCAGGTCTAGCTTATGCAAAAGAAGTTAAATTTGTTACTTCCGCATGTGGGGAAGAAGTAAAGACAATTATGACTTGCAATTGTGTTAAACTGCAGAGGCTTCTTCAAAAGTCTAATGCTGAAACATCAGATGTTATGGAGACTTTTAAGGCAATCAGCAGTTTTGCTGATCCTCAGCCAGAGGATAAAGATGCACATTATTTTGAAGTGCAAATGATGGGTGTTCCTTTGGATTCTGGCTTGCTTGAAGAAAATACTGTGTGGAGCTATCTTTCCGAAACTGCTCCTGTTGACTTTAATAGCCAACAGTTTTCGCAGGCACAAAAAATTCGGGATTATTTTAGCGAACATTGTTGCCCGATAACCTGTTATAAAATACTTCGTGGATCAAGAAAGCTTCCTATCTATAAGCCTTATTCCCGTACATTGTCTACTGGAAAACAAGTCAAAACAAAAAATACGGATTCTGTCCGTGATGTGGAATTTGTGTATGCTGAAGCATCCGACGGGAAACCTTTATATATTGGATGGCTTGCACTTACAGATTTTTCCGGTATCATTTCGGATGAAGCGGTACAGGGTATACGTTTTCGAAAGGGAAATATTTTAGTTGGTAATAACACCACATTTGTGAAATATTTTCCTTCTGAAGGTCATAATGCAAATCGTATGTTTGCTGGAGAAATTCATGCTTTGCATAGTGAATTGGTTCCGAACTCCCAGAGAGATGATTTTGAGCCTAATGCAATTTACAGTGAAATGTGGCAGGCTCTGAGTAAGTGGGCAGGAGAAATTAATAGAAGTATCGTCGTGGCATGTCTGAAGCAACATCTGCACTTAGACGCTTAAATCAGCTGAATGCAGAGCAGAAGGAACTGGAAGAAAAAATTGATTCCGGCGCAATTACTTCTGATGAGAAGCGAGAACAGATTGCTGATAAGCTCAAACAAATCGCAAAGAAGCGTGAGTCTGAAGAAAAAACTGTCCGAAATGCGCAAGTGCGTGGTACATTTGATGCTGACCGCAAAGAAACGGTTGAGAAAGTGTTGTCGCAGACGGAGATGGCAGCGCGAAAGGTTACTTCGCTGAATAAGAAAATCATTAATGCTGATTATGCAACCAAGCATGATTTGCCTACATCGTATAGCCGAGACGAACGGAAGTTGTATCAGCGAATTATTACTGTAATTGATACATTCTTTATCGAAGAGCCTAGGACAGCAGAAAAACTACGTGAGGCTATAAAATCTGAACTGAGTGTGAAAAAGAAATGAGAGTTTTATTAGTCGAACCAAATTATAAAAACAAATATCCTCCAATGGGATTAATGAAAATAAGCACATACCATAAGATGCTGGGGGATGAGGTGCAGTTTGTCAAAGGATTCGATCACAGTGTGGATAAAAATGTTTGGGATAGAATCTATATTACTACTCTGTTTACCTTTAATTTTGATGTGGATGTAAAAACCATCAATCATTATAAACTGCTGGTAAACAACATTGATGATTTGTACGTTGGTGGTATTATGGCATCGCTTATGCCGGAGAAGATCGTAGAAGCAACAGGAATTGATCGTTCCCACATTTTGACTGGGTTGTTCACTGACACTTTGGTGGTTGGTGATAACAACGATATCAATGTGGACGAATTGCCGCTAGATTATGATATTTTGGAGCAGGTCGATTATAAGTATCCTGCCGGTGATAATTATTTTGCTTATACGACCAGAGGATGTCCGAACCATTGTTCTTTTTGTGCGGTGCCTATTTTGGAGCCACATTTTCATGTAACAAACAACATTGTTGATCAGATTAGGACTATTGACGAAAAATACGGTCCTAAGCAGCACCTTTTGCTTCTGGATAATAATGTTCTGAATACTGCGGATTTGATGTCTCTTGTTGATGATCTGTGTAAAGCGGGATTTGGTCGGGGGGCAAAGTATGTAGATCCTGGTGTATACAATATTGTCATAATGCGCTATCGTAATGGAGACCGAGCAGATTTCCTCGATAAGAAGATGGCTACATATTTGGAGGGTTTTAAAAAACGTATTAAATCCGCAGAAATGTTAGAAACATTCCTCCAAATTGTCATTGGGGCAGAGGATGCTGTTGACTATGCACAATATATGCTGGATCATGATAAAGAATTGTCCACGATCATTGAGAAGTATCGTAACAAAGCAAAAAAAGCACGTTACTTGGACTTTAATCAGGGTGTCGATGCAAGAAAGATCAATGACGAAACTATGGAGCAGCTTGCTCGGCTTGCAATTCGTCCTTTGCGTATTGCGTTTGATGATATTCATTTAAAAGATGTATATTGTCAGGCGGTACGTACTGCACATCGTTATGGTATTAAAGAAATTTCCAATTACATTCTGTTCAATTACAAGGATAAGCCGGAAGATTTGTATGAACGTCTACGTATCAACATTGAATTGAATAAGGAATTGGGCATTCAGATTTTCTCATTCCCGATGAAATATTCTCCGATCAGCGAAACAGATCGCACTTATATTGGCATTAATTGGTGCAAGAAGTCAGTCCGTGCAATTTCTGCTATTTTGCAGGTAACAAGGGGTGTTGTGGCAGCTGGATCTAGTTTTTTTTATAAAGCATTTGGTAACAGTTTGGAAGAGTATCTTGAACTATTAGCAATGCCCCGAGAATTGATCATGTTTCGTTCATATTTTGAAGAAAACGGTACAACTGCAAAATGGAAGACTCTATATCGTAAATTAAACGATGAACAGAAAGAGCATCTAATGGCATTGGTATCTCTCAATGTATCTGAACTGAGAAATATACCTTGGGCAGATGACCTCAAAGATATTCTGGAATTCTATTTAATAAAATATTCTGGTAGAACAGAGCATTCTAATGAGAAATATGTTCAACTATCATTAACGGATGACAGTGATGTTGTCGTAGAAGATTAAAGGAGTGCTGTCAGAAAAATACAATTTACAATATTATGAAAAATACCTTGTTTTAAAAGCATATAATAGATGTATTATAAGGTCTTTATTTGTATTTTAAGAAAATATACGTCTAAGAATAAGATATTTGTCCATAATTTGGCTGGATTATCCCGGTCAGTGTCGGATACAGCAGGTTTGGTCAGGCAGTTAAAGGGTTTGGGAATAGGTTGCTTTGCTTTTTTCAACTTGACAATAATTTGTCTCCAATTTTGCTGTGATTTAGCAATAATTTACCACACGCCCCACGAAGTTATGCGGGTTGTGGGGATTTTGCTTAAAAAAAGTGAAAAAAGTTTGTGACAATAACTTGACACACGCGGGGTATGGGGCGCTTTGTGTGGAGGAGAGTCTGCCGGCGTAGAAATGAGGAGATTCTTGGGAGAATAAGCACTTTGTTTTGACATATATATTGTCGAAGAAAGTGCTTATTATACATTGTTTGGATTTTATATAAACATTTGGTAGGGATAAAACGAATAAAATTCATAAATAGCATGGAATTCTTAGAATGGAAATAGAACTTATGTTCGAAATTAATTGAAAAAGTAAAGATAGTATGGTATGATATACTTCTACATGAGTGATAAGATTTTAATCAGTGCCATATGGGGGAGAAGGATGGGAAAAAATAAAGTAATTGTGGTGCAAAACATTAACATTACTGTTTCAGAGGAAAATTTTGATGATTATATCTGTATTACTGATATTGCAAAAGCTAAAGTTGGTGAGTCTCGAGGAGCAGATGTTGTAAAAAATTGGATGCGAAACAGAGCAACTTTGGAATTTTTAGGTACGTGGGAGCAAATCTATAATCCTGCTTTTAAAGTGGTCGAATTCGACCACTTTAAAAGCGAAGCAGGTTTACATACATTTGTATTAAGTGTTTCGGAATGGATTGAAAAGACAGAAGCAATAGGATTATTTGTGAAACGTGGAAAATATGGAGGAACGTATGCGCATAAAGATATTGCATTTGAATTTGCTTCGGCGATCAGCCCTGTTTTTAAACTATATTTGATCAAAGAATTTCAAAGACTGAAAGAAGTGGAGAATGATGCAGAGAAAATTGAGTGGGATGCAAAAAGATTTCTGTCTAAAAACAATTATCTGATTCAAACAGATGCGGTTAAAAATTACTTGATCCCGTCAGGAAATTATAAAGAAAATCTAGAATGGCTGGCATATGCAGAAGAAGCGGATATTTTGAATGTTGCATTATTCGGATTTACTGCAAAAGCATGGAGGGATGAAAATCCTGAATTGGCAAAAAAGAATAATGTAAGAGATTTTGCTTCAATAAATGAACTTACAGTTTTGTCTAATTTGGAAACACATAATGCACAAATGATTCGTGAGGGTAGAAATAAGGCAGAAAGATTTCAAATTTTAAAAGAGATTGCAGAATATCAGTTGAATGTTCTTAAAGCGGCGGAACAGATAAAATTGATTGAGGAAAAGTGATATACAAGTATGATGTTTAAATATTGTTTAGCTTGAAGTGATATGGGAAATCGATATCACAGTAATCAGCCATATATGCAAAGGTGGATTGTTTAAAAAGAGAGACTTGATAAATCAATGCGAGAAGCCGGTATACCACATTCTGTGGAAAGAGTAGTAGATCTTTGTATACAGGATTATGTGTAAATAATAATCAGGTAGTTATTAACAGAAAATTTGAAAGAGGAGAAAGGAGGTTGCAATATACAAGGTATCTGTGACAGACTTTTTTACTTGACACTAATTCACCGTCAATTCTGACCCACTTAGCATTAGCGAACCACACGCCCCACGAAGTTATGCGGGTTGTGGGGATTTTGCTTAAAAAAAGTGAAAAAAGTTTGTGACAATAACTTGACACACGCGGGGTATGGGGCGCTTTGTGTGGAGGAGAGTCTGCCGGTGTAGAAGTGAGTCGGTTTATGGGGAATGAGCACTTTGTTTTGGCATATATGTTGTCGAATAAAGGATTTATTGTGCGTTAATTTTAAATACACCAAAAGAAAGCAATAGAAGGGCCACAGGGCCACGGCTTTTTCGATGAAAAGGCTGTGGTCTTTTGTTTTGGGATATTGCAGGTGCAGATCAATTTTTCATAATCAGTGATACCTCTTACTTTTTTTAGCGAAAGTGTGGACTGTTGTGTGAATGAAATATATGCAGACAAAAGAAATTATTGTTTGCGCACATATAAGTTTGTGATAGAATAAAAAGCAGTTAAATGCTTTCTGAAGGCTGAATGGGTATCCGTTTTTTCTGCTTGTTTGATACGCAGATGGCAGGAGAAAACTATGTAACGGGAGTGAGCAGGAACATGTTTTACAGTTTACCGGCCATAAAGAGCCTTTTGGGATACCGGGGCCGACGGCAGCTCGTACAATGGCCGGGAGATTGGAACGGCAGATATGATATCACGATTAGATAAAATCAGGAAGATACTATGAAAAAAACCATAAAAAATGTTGTATTTACTTTAATATTTTTAACCTTAAGCGCTTCCACTGCTTTTTTGGCGTATTTGCATTTTTTTACATCAGATGTCAGTGAGCTTTCAGGGGAGTGGACGACCAATCTGGACATGACGCAGCAGGCGGCTGTCACAGCTTTTAGCTGGCTGCAGGACATAGAAGGCGTTTTCGTTACTCTGGAGGAGATGGAGGTCTGCATGCAGGAATTGACCATACAGGTCAATTTGACGTTTGAACAAACCTCCCTTTCGAAGGGGACTTTCCATTGCAATGTGGTGCAGGAAAGCTATGACGCCTGCAGGCAGGCTGCCTATGAGGCGCTTGCCGCATCGTTTCATGAACTTCTGGCGGAGCGGCTTTCCATGGCAGGTTATACGGGCAGTATGGACGGGGAAGCGATGGAGGCTCTTGTAACCGAAACATTCGGGATGTCCACAGATGCTTATCTGATGTCTTATGGTCCGGAGCTGTTGCCGCCCCTGGAAGAGTTACAGGCACACTATGACGGCAGCGGCACTTATGAGACGGCGGAGGACATTCTGACCAGACAGTTTGACAGCGGCGGGTCTGACGCTACAAGGGTGGAATATTATATCCGAAAAGAGTCCAGTCTGATTCTGTCCGAAGAAATCGGTTCTGTCCCCGGCGGTTTTTCTCTGGATGAGGATTCTGTAATATACACCCTGCAACAACCCGAAAATTGAGTGGAAAGGGAGCGTTCATGAAAACGATTTTGCAGAAAACAGGTTCCATTATATTGATATTGTCCGCAATTCTGATCTGTTTCATTTTACTAGGCATCCGGGCAGACGCAAGTTTCGAAATCCCAGGCATCTGCCGGGTTCATACAGACACCGGCGGCGCAGGCACTGTAAAAACGCTGGATTATAGCTATGATGATAATACATATCTCTCTTTGCGGGACATAGCCATGCTTCTTAAGGATACGTCTCAATCGTTCTCACTGGATATAACGGGCAGTGCCGTTTCTCTGAATCCGGGCAGTGTCTACACGCCTGTGGGAGTGGAAAATATTCCCTGGGAAAGCAGCGGACCGGTGGATATCGCTTTACGGAGAAATGAATTTAAAGTAAATGGAGAAACGGTATTTTACTATACGCTGATTATGCAGATGCCTTCCGGGGATTACGATTGTTTCATGATGGCAGCGGATTTGGCTATGATTCTGGACGTGTACGTTACCGTTCCGTCGGCAGGCTCCCTGCAGATTCATACACAGGAGCCTTTCGGCCTCTCCCCTGCTGACTTGGAAGAAGCCGGGTATTTTAACGGGGTCAACAGCGTGCTGGCAGGGGATGCCACGACCGGGGAAATATACTATCAGTATCAGTCTGATACGCCTTACCCTATAGCCAGCACCTCAAAACTTATGACGTGCCTTTTGACTATGGAGGCCGTCTCGGCAGGGCAGCTTACTCTTGATGAGCAAGTGACGGTTTCTGGCGCAGTACAGTCACTGGCCGTTTCAGGCGATGGGGTGGTTCCTCTGAAAGCCGGAGAACAGATTTCCGTACAGGAGCTTTTGGTGGGGGCTCTTTTGCCGTCTAGCAACGAATGCGCATTGTGCCTGGCCGAATCTGTCGCTGGTTCGGAAGAGGCTTTTGTCCAAATGATGAATGAAAAAGCGCAGGAACTGGGACTTTCTCAGACGATTTTTTATAACAGCAATGGTCTGCCCTCCTACACGGAGGATTTCATTCCTGTAAAGCGTCAGAATAGCATGAGTGCAGAGGATATGTTCCGGCTGGTCTCTTACCTTTTGAACGTGTATCCTCAGATTACGGACATCACATCTCTGAAAGAAGCCACTCTGGACTCTCTTGACTTTGAAGTGCGCAATACAAACCCGCTTCTGCGCAATCTGCCGGAAGCCACCGGCCTGAAAACCGGAACGACCAACAGAGCAGGGGCCTGTCTGGTGACATCTCTGACTGCGGACGACGGAACCATGGAGCATGATCTGGTAGTTATCGTATTTGGTGCGGAAGATTCCATAGAGCGGGGACGTGTTTCCGGATTGCTGGCAAGATACGCACTGAATACTTTTGACAGTGGGATAAAAGGAACGGAATCCGGGACAGACGTCCAAACTTCCGGGAACTTGCCCACACATGCTGAGGCGGCGGTGAACCAGGTGATCCGGACTGCAAGAAAGCGCCAGCTTTCCGAATGATGCGGGAAACGGTTGAAAGACGGACGGGAGTAGTCTGGCAGAAGATGTGCTGAAAGGGACACAATGTGCGATTACTGAGTGACCTGTGGATTCCACTGCCGGCAATCGGAGCTATGTGGATTATGCTTAGTTTATTGCGTGACTGTGATAATGTTTTTTGACGGCTGTCTGAAAAGCGCCATGCTATGATAAAAGCATGATTGGATTGCCCGGATGGGAGGAAACATGACACTACAGCAATTAAAATATATGATAATCGTTGCGGAAAGGGGTTCCATTACAGAAGCGGCAAAAGAGCTGTATCTTTCTCAGCCGAGTCTTTCCGGTGCGGTCAAAGAAGTGGAAAAGGAATCCGGCATAACGATTTTCAGCCGCTGCCGGGCAGGCGTGGCACTGACGAAGGAGGGCATGGAGTTTTTAGGGTATGCAAGGCAGGTGGTGCAGCAGATGGAACTTCTGGAGTCAAAATATATTGACAAAAAGCCTGCAAAACAGCGATTTTGCGTTTCCACCCAGCACTATACGTTTACGACAAATGCGTTTGTGGAATTGATACAGCGTTTTGGACAGGAACGGTTTGAGTTTATCCTGAATGAAACGCAGACGCATCAGATTGTGGAAGATGTACGAAACAGGTTCAGCGATCTGGGAATCCTTTATCTTTGCAACAGCAATGAAAATGTACTGAGGAAGCTGTTTGAAGAATATAATCTGAACTTTTTTGAATTGTTTACGACAACGCCTCATATCTTTATCAGCAAAGATCACCCGCTGGCAAAATGTGCATCGGTCAGGCTGGATGATCTGAAACCATATCCACGGCTGGGTTTTGTGCAGGGAACTTATGAATCTTCTCATTTCGCTGAGGAACTTTTCAGCAACGAACCTGTTGAAAGAAGTATTAAGGTCAGTGATCGTGCAGCGATTGTGAATCTGATGATTGGACTGGATGGGTACACCATTTCAAGCGGTATTTTCCCTAAATATCTGCAAGGGGATTCCATCGTTTCTATCCCTCTGGAGGAAGATGAGGTGATGCATATCGGATACATACTCAATAAGGACAAAGAGCTGTCAGAATTGGGAGAGATTTATGTGGATGCTTTGAGACAGTATCAGAAATAAGCAGAACATAGGCTCAGCCTATGCAACAGCATATAAAACAGATATTACCTGTTACATAACGTTTCGTGCTAAGATATAGAAACGGAAAGGGGGCATAAAAATGTCGGGTTATGTATTAGGTAATTTTTTTATCTATTCTGCTATCAATGCTTTTACGCCGGGACCGGGAAATATACTGGCGTTAAATACAGCAACGAATTATGGATATAAAAAAGGGAGACGGCTTTTCTGGGGAATATTTGCAGGATATTATGTGGTGCAGGTCATATGCGCTGTTTTTGTGTTTGGAGTAAGTACTTTTTTACCGGATGTGCCCGGTATCATGAAATATATAGGCGCTGTTTATATTTTATGGCTGGCAGTCCATATTGCGCTGAGCAAACCGGCTGCAAACACTGTGGAAAAGCAGGCATCCTTTATGAAAGGATTTTTACTGCAGTTTATCAATGTAAAAATCTATTTATTCGGAATTACTGCATTGACAGGGTACATCACGGATTACAGCGATTCTTTATGGGTTTTGCTACTGGCTGAGATGGTCATAGCCACGATTGGAACGATTGCAACCCTTAGCTGGGTCGCAGTGGGGGTACTGATGCAGAAAGCATATGAAAAATATTACAGGGCAATTAACATGATTCTCGCTTTGATTTTGGCAGAGTGTGTATACAGCATGTTGCAATAGGAGGGATTGGCCAAAATACGAAATGGAATATTTACAAGGCAGGTTATAGAAAGGAAAAGTGGTGTAATGGTGAAAAAAATTCTTTTGGCGACTCCTACCATGCATACGGAGGAGCAGCAGTATATCCAAAAAGCGTTCGAAACGAACTGGATTGCGCCGTTAGGGCCAAATGTAGATGAATTTGAGAATACAGTGGCAGCTTATGCGGGGGTATCTTCCTGTGCCGCGCTTTCGTCAGGAACGGCGGCGCTGCATCTGGCGGTTATTTTAGCGGGTGTAAGGGAAAATGATATTGTGTTTGTTCCTTCCCTGACCTTTGCGGCAAGTGTGAATCCGGTCAGATACGAGAAGGCGGTTCCTGTTTTTATTGATTCAGAGCGTGATACATGGAATATGGATGCCGCAGCATTGAGGAAAGCGTTTGAAAAATATCCGCATCCGGCGGCTGTCATAGCGGTGCATTTGTACGGCACCTCAGCAAATATGGATGAAATATGCGCTGTTTGCAAAGAGCATCATGTTCCCTTGATAGAAGATGCGGCGGAATCGCTGGGGACGACATATAAAGGGAAAATGACAGGGACGTTCGGAGCGTATGGGATTTATTCGTTTAATGGCAACAAAATTATTACGACTTCGGGCGGAGGCATCCTGGTTGCACAGCAGGAAAAAGATGTGGATAAGGCCCGGTTTTTGTCCAGCCAGGCCCGTGACCGGGCCAGGCATTATCAGCATTCTGCGATTGGCTATAATTACAGGATGTCAAATGTTGTTGCCGGGATAGGGTGCGGGCAGATGCGGCATATTGAGGAGCATATCCAAAAGAAGCGGGAAATTTATAAAACGTATCAAAAAGCCTTTTCTGATATAGAAGAGATAGAAATGAATCCGTTGAACAGGGAAGGGGTTGATAACAACTGGCTATCCTGCATGACGATTTCATCTGACAGCAATGTAACGCCAACGCAGGTTATGGATGCCCTGGAAGCGGAAGGCATTGAAACAAGACCGATATGGAAACCGATGCATCTGCAGCCTGTATTTCAGGGCTATGATTTTATTCAGACAGAGGATGGGATGAGCGTAAGCGAAGATATTTTTAACAGAGGGCTATGTCTGCCAAGTGATATTAAAAATACAAAAGAGGATATGGAACGCATTATAGAAACTGTGAGAAAACAGTTCCGGCAGCAGTAAAATAAACGCTGCGGACAGAATGGAAGTTCGGGAGGTTTTTGAATGAGAAATGTATATAATTTTTCTGCAGGTCCGGCTGTTTTGCCGGAACCGGTCTTACGGGAAGCGGCAGATGAAATGTCAGACTATAAAGGCTTGATGAAACAGAGCAGGATTTACGCACACTTATGAAGATGCCGGGCGAGTTTGTATAATGCTATGCCGATAGAGGGCGTACAGCATCTGGTTGACTTTATGCGTGAGTTTGAAAAAAATTTTTAGGAAAATTTAATATGTTTTGACAAACCAATGTTATAATATAAAACATTGTACTTTATGGAATGTAATGTTATAATCTATTCATTTAATGATTGAAACTGTCGATAAGCATGCGTTTGATATGAGATGATTTGATCAACGAAGAAACGGCGAAAAGTCTGAAAATGGAAAGCCATGTGGACGTATATGATGGAAAGGAAACAGGACGATGACAGATTATAATATTATAAAAAAGGCGAGAGTTTTCCGGAACAGAGTGTCTTTTCGTTTGTTCAAAGATAAATATAAATATCAGGCAGATACAAAGGAGTATGGATCCTTCCATGTGCATATTGTGTGTCTGGACGTAAATAAGTCATGGATATTGGGAAAATTTGCCCTGAAAATGAAAGAGTGTCTTGAAGCGATGGGAATTACGGTGACAGTCGGTGAGAACAGGGATGAGAGGGCGGATGTCAATCATCATATCGCTTATATGAATGTAAAAGAGCGGTTAAATGACAGGACAACCGTCATGGTAACCCATGTGGATTCCCAGTTCAAGCTGGATATTATCAAGCGCCAGACAGGACAGGGAGCCATGGAGGTGTGTATGTCAAAAGAAACGATGGACAGGCTTACCAGAGAGGGTGTTGACAGAAAAAAACTGTGCTATATCAATCCCGCCCATGACGGCATCATAAAACCGAAAAAATTTGTGCTTGGGATCACACACAGAAATTATCCGGATCACCGAAAAAATCCGAATATGATCGTAGATATCTGTGAACAGATCAATCCGGATTACTTCTGCTTTAAAATAATGGGCGGAGGATGGGATGAGATCGTAGAAAAGATAAGAGCGTTGGGGTTTGAAACAGAATATTATCCGGACTTTGATTATGATACTTATGTCAAACTGATACCCAGTCTGGATTATTATATTTATTATGGATTTGACGAGGGTTCCATGGGATATGTGGATGCTCTGGCAGCAGGGATTGGGACGATTGTGACTCCGCAGGGATATCATCTGGATGCGAAAGGGGCAAATTCTTACTACGGTGAGACGGTAAGAGATTTTGTAAATATATTGGATCAGATTTTATATGAAAGAGAAAAGAACATAGCTTCTGTGGCAGACTGGACGTGGGAGGCTTATGCGTATAAGCATCTGGAAATCTGGCATTACCTCACGAAACGAAAAGAACTGGGTGAGATCCTGAAAAACCGTTCCCACTATATGGATGGTATTTTTTCAGTATTGATACAGGATATCAGGGTATAGCAAGGAGATATGAGATGAGCAGACCGGTTATTATTAAAGATCCTGCGGGAGAGACATTGGCAATTATTATCAAAGCAGATTATTCGCGGGAAGGGATTGAATTTTTCACGCCTGACGAGTATTCTCAGCAGCTTGCGTATATGAAGCATCCAACAGGAAAGCTGATAGATCCTCATGTGCATAATGCAGTGCGCAGGCAGGTACATATGACGCAGGAAGTTCTGGTTATAAAGACCGGGAAACTGCGTGTGGATTTTTATACAGATGAAAAGGCATATTTAAAGAGTTATCTGCTGGAACAAGGAGATGTTATTTTATTGGCATCGGGAGGACACGGATTTGAAGTGATCGAGGATATGGAGATGTATGAGATCAAGCAGGGCCCATATGCCGGAGACGATGATAAGACGCGTTTTGCCTATCAGGAGATAGAACCCGAATGGTGGGAGGAATAAGATGGAATTTATACCGGTTAATGAACCATTATTGGATGGGAATGAGAAAAAGTATTTAAATGAATGCATTGATACTGGATGGATATCATCGGAAGGGCCTTTTGTGAAAAAGCTGGAGCAGGATATGGCTTCTTATGTCGGGAGAAACTATGCTGCGGCTGTATGCAACGGAACGGTTGCGCTGGATCTGGCGATCGAGGCGATGGAGTTATCAGCAGGTGATGAAGTAATCATGCCGGCTTTTACAATTATTTCATGTATTACAGGGCTGATCAGGCGAGATATAAAACCGGTTTTGGTGGATGCGGATCCTGCGACATGGAATATGAATGTAAAACAGATAGAGGAAAAGATAACTTCCAGGACAAAGGCTGTTATGGCAGTTCATATTTACGGACTTCCGGTTGATATGGATCCTGTCCTGAAGATTGCGGAAAAATATGGGCTGATGGTGATCGAAGACGGGGCTGAAGCCCATGGTCTTAACTACAGGGGAAAAAGATGCGGCAGTTTCGGAGATATCAGTATTATGAGCTTTTACCCCAATAAGCATGTGACAACAGGCGAAGGGGGTATGGTCCTGACAGACAGTGAAAAGATCTATGAACGGAGCAACTCCTTCCGGAACCTGTGTCATAAACCGGGATATCGTTTCGTACATGAAGAACTGGGATTTAACTATCGTATGTCAAATATCCAGGCAGCAGTCGGCGTGGCTCAGCTTGAGAAGCTTGAAGATCATCTGGAAAGAAAAAGGAAGATGGGAGAGATTTATCAGGAATTATTGAAAGATAATCCCAGATTTCAGAAACCTTTGAAGGAAACCCCATATGCTGCCAATGTATATTGGGTATTTGGCCTGGTATTGGATAAGGAAGATCCCATGTCGGCAAGAGAAGCAATGGAAAAGCTGGCGAAAAAAGGGATCGGATGCAGACCTTTCTTTTATCCCATGCATTTACAGCCGGCGTTAAGGAAGATTGGTATGTTTGAAGGGGAGCGCTATCCTGTAGCGGAATGGCTGTATGAAAAAGGTTTTTATATACCGAGCGGGCTGTCACTGACAGAAGAACAGATCATGTATATCGGGGAAAAAGTAAACGAATTGTAATCAGGCAGACCTTCACCGCTGATTGATGAACGGTCAGAGCGTATCCTGATTTATTCTCTTCCTTCCCCTTCCCCCAAACAGGCATAGTCCACAGACACATAGGCCACAGAACGGTCGGGCAGTTGGATGGCGTAGAAGCTGGGGGTATCCTGTTCCGGTACATGGGGATAGGAGGCGCCGGCCTCTGCCACACGGATGATGACCTCAGGATTTCTCCAGTCAGGTTCTTTCCGGATATAACAGCCCTGGACAATTTTGATGATGTCGGCTTTTACTGCCTGGACGTCGGGGCTTTTTTTCTCTGTCTGTGTCGGCGGATTCTGGTTTGTGTCGGACAGATTCCCGATTTCCCCGGTCGTTTGGGGACTCAGGGTATATTCCAGATAGCGTGCGGCGCAGTAACCATTGATATCCTGATAGAGAACGCTGACCCAATCCGTGTCTATGATACCGGTAACCATGCCCTGTTCACCGGGCTGGATTTTGGCAATGACCGGGCTGTTTATGGAAGGCATACTGCGGACATTCAGGGGCAGAAAGACAGTCCTGCATGAAAAAGGAACCGGGGGAAAGGGGCTTTCTGCTTCCTGGACGGTATTTTCCGAAGCAGAATTTTCAGAGGCAGTGTTTTCTGCCTCTTCCTGCGCCGTATGGCTCCGGGCTGTTTCTGTCTGCTCCGGCTCAGGGAAAAGCGTATCCGGGGCAGTGGCAGCGGAGGCTGCCGGGACAGTGTCTGCGGATCTTTCAGAGAAAAGCGGCCTGGGAGAAAACAGGCAGAGGACTGCCGTCAGACAATAACATAAAAATAGTGTCCATAGTATGACTTTACGCCGTTTCATGCGTCTCCTCCTTTGGCGGAAGTGAATTTGGATATGCTACAGGCTCGCTCAGATCCGGAAGCCGCAGATAGACTGCAAAACCGGTTATGGGCGAGCTTTTGATTTGCAGAGAACCCTGCAGGGAATTGACGGCGGCGCCGGCCTGAAAAAGCCCCAGTCCCGTACCGCCGATCCGGTTGGATCCCTGTTGATTGCGTTTGGTGAGATATGGGATCTCTGACTTTTGGACACCGCATGTATTGTTGCGGAAAATCAGCAGCACATCGGAGCCTTGTCTGGAAAGGGTCAGCGTGAAACGGCCGCCCTGAGCAGACGCGTATCTGGCATATTTTGCGCCGTTGTCCATCAGGTTGCGGAGAATGAGCGTCAGCAGAGACTGGTCGGTGGAGAGGATCAGATCCTTTTCCTCGCTTAAGATCTGTAGCTGAGAGGGATACAGACGGTATAAGGCCAGCAGGTCTTTTCCCATTTCCTCACAGACGGAAAGCAGGTTCAGGGACACCGGTTTTTTTACAGAGCCTGGCAGGACGGAAAGAGAATCGTCTATTGGCAGAGCCATTGTAAGGAGATCGGAAGCCGCTGGAGGGGCAGGGACTTTGTGCAGAGTATGCGTTGTGGGCAGGCACAGCGTGTCGGATGGAACACAAGGCGCAGACGAAGCGTCAGCCCCGGAAGCGGAAACGTCCGGTTTTACGGTCTGTTCCTCTTTTGGTGATTCTGTTGTATGGCGGATAAACAGGGCAGACGGTTTATCAGACAATAAAAAAAGCGGAAGGGACAGACCCAACAGCAGCATACAGATCAGACAGGGGAGAAATGTTCCCTGGAGAAAGAAAACCAGAGCGGCAAGGAAACAGAGAGTGTGGCCTATGAGGAAATGGCGTTCGGCAGCCGAGAAAGCCTGTGTGTTCACGCAAAAAGCGCCTCCTTTGTAATATAGGAATGGTCTGCTGTAACAGAAACAGAACGATAAATGCTGTCTTATTTTATCAGATGGACAAAAAGATTGTCAAATAGTATAGCTGTATATTTGCTTTTTTCTTGCAAAATCGACCAATATGGTATATTTGCGCGAAAAAAAGGTGCATATAGGTCAATTCTATTGATGATAGTTGGAAATTGTCGTATTCTGTAGAAAGATAATGTCCGGATGGACAAAAGAGCGGGAGAAGGCGGCGGATGAATAACAGACAATTGTTCCCTTTTGAAAGAAACCGTTATTATGCGGGGAAAATGCTGGCATCAATGGATTTCCGGGCAGAACAGCTCTATATGAACAATAAGAGAAGATTTCTGAACAGTATGCTGTATGGTCCGGGGGTTCTGTGTGGTCTGGGAGTCAGCGCCTTGGATGATCTGACCGTGCTGGTGGACGGCGGTGCCGCACTGGATGGCGGCGGGCGCGAGATCATCCTGAATGGTTCTGTGGCCAGGAAGCTCTCGGCCATTGACGGGTTTGAGACAATCCGCGGAGAGCAGGCCCAGCTCAGGATACGCTATGTGGAAGAAGCCGTCCACCCGGTCTTTGCAATGGGGGACGACGGGCAGGAAGAGAGCTATGAATGCAACAGGATACGGGAAGGATATCAGCTTTTTCTGGCAGAAGGCAGTGAAGAGCGCAGAGAGACGCCGGCTTTTCTGCAGGAAGCGGTTTTTCTGGAGCAGGAGGATTTCAGGGTACTGATCAGTGTGCCAAAGGCAGTATGCAGGGGGCGGCTCGTCCGGCTGAGAGTAACCGCGGTAAAGTGCAGCGGAGCCGAAAAACCATTGTCATTTGAAGGCATTCTTCAGTTTCCGGCGTTTGTGACAAAGACGGGGGAGCATGAGCTGCATATCGATATGCAGGACATCTTTCTGGAGCAGGGCGAACAATACCGGAAAGATTACTGGATTGTGGCACAGCAAGGCAGGATGGATACAGGCAGTATTTTATGGAAGCGGGGGAGCGGGCAGGCTTTTGTAGGCGAGTATGATGTGCCTGTGAGGGAGGATGCTTCTCTGGAAACGTTTTTCTGCAATCTGGAACCGGAGCAGATGGCGCTGTCTCAGACCGCGCAGGAAAGTCTGGAATCTGTCGGGACAAAGGACGGGAAAGGAATCCTACTGGCAGAGATCAGAATGTTCCGCACAGAAGGGGCGTATGTGATTGCATCCGTTACAGACGGGCGCAGGTATCTTGCGCCGCCGGCCCGATCGGAGGAACGGCAGCAATATATGGCGTGCTTTGCGGAGCCGTCCGGCCGGGAAGGGCTGGGGACGGTATCCGAAACAGTGCAGACGACGGAGAATACCGGGCGCTTGCATCTGCCCCGGATGACAAGCGGGACATTGGAGATTCCGCTGGATGTGAATATGAAACGGGGCGATATCTGTTTTTCTGAAGAGATTTTGCATGGACTGGGACAGGGAGAGGTATTCGTACAAGTGGGCGTGGCCTGTCTGGAGGAAACGGATGTCATGGGCAGCCGTGTGAAAAGCACGATATACGGTGACAGCGATCTGTTTCGGGAGCAGGATCACAGTTGGGTGAAAACCGCGGTAAAAGTGTATCATGAAAAAGGAAGTTTTCAGGTGGCGGCCCGGCTGGAAGGGGAGCAGAGAAGCATTGTGCTGCTGCTTAACTGGGTGGCGATGCGTTTCCATTCCGGTGAGGAAAGCAGGCTGGCAGGAGACTGTTCGGAAATGAGCATTGTACCCCGGATGCCTACGGTCAGACTGGAAGCGGGGAAAAGCTGCCTGATTGATGTTCTGTTTTGCAGGATGCAGCCCTGCCGGCTGGTATACGAACTGACGGAAAGCGGCAGCGGCAGGATCTCTCAGGATGGAATATATACAGCGCCTGCCGGTGAGGGTTTGTACGAAATCCATATTTACTGTGCAGACACACCTCAGATCGATACCTATGCCTATGTGATTGTGGAATAGAGACAGAAGATGGGATGCAGGACGGAAAGGAAATACCTATGATACTGGAAACGGGTACGATGCGCCTTTTCAGCATCCGGGAAGTACTCAGGGGCGCGGTCAATGATGTACTGGTCTGCGTACGGGAGGACGGCGCCGGAGAAACATACTATACAGTATGGCTGATCCGGGAGGCGGGAGTCGCCCGCCGGATTCTGGAGGCTTTCTGGCGCCGGCAAAGGGAGATGGAGGAATGGACTCCGCCTTATGTGGAATGTTTTTTTCATGGCCCGCGGATGTGTTTTTCTTTTCCTTATTTTCAGGAGCGGCCGCTGCGCCGGTTTTACCGGAGGGAAGGATATAGAGGAGAAGAACGAAAGCGGATATGGCTGGGACTGGCCGGGGAATGTATGGCCACAGGGCTGCCGGATTCTCTGCTTTATCTGGCGCTTGTGCAGGATCAGATCCATCTGGAACGAAGCGGCAGGATACGGATCGGCTATATGCTGGATCTGGCCGGATATGATGCCGGGCGGGGAGAGCAGGACTGCACAAAAGCCTGTGCGGAGCAGATCCTTTGGATGCTGGAAGAGGAACGGGGCAGAGGACAAATCGGCAGGATGCTGATAGAACGTAAGCTGGACCGGAGAGGCTATGGCCATATGCGGGAACTGTACCAGGATGTGCGGCTTGCGGGGTGCGGGGAAGGATCCGGAAAGTTCAAAAATCTAAAAAGGCTCGGAAAACGGCTGCGTCATATTGACAGAAAACATCCAAGAAGGATACTCAGAATCTTTATAATCTGCTGTTTGCTGCTGGGAGGGCTTGCGTTTTGTATGGTACTTTCGCAGATCATCTGGGGAGAGATTCCTTTTTTGCGGCTGTTTCATAATCCCTTTGAGATGATCGGCACAGAGTCGTTGCTGCAGTAATCCGGCGGGTATGGGCAGGAGAGCGAAAGATGAGAAGGAGCGTATTTACAGCCATAGCTGTTTTGGTCTATATCAGTATTACCATCGGTATCTTTCGTGTCCGGAAACCGGATCTGGACAATGTGCTCCCCAATGTGGAGCTGACGGATGAAGGGCATATCATACTGGTGGAAAACAGGGAGTATGGGAGCAATCTGTATGAAATAGACGGAACGGGCACGATCATCAGAGCCTATGGATCAACAGCGTCAGTCAGCAGTTTTAAAACCACACCGGACGGCAGACTTTTGCTGATCAGTCAGAAAAACGGCGCCGGGACAAGCCGGATCACGGTGAGCCAGATAGACGATGGGTGGAAACGGGAGAAAACGGCAGGCAGTCTGGACTATGGCAATCAGCTCTGCATCACTTCTTCCTCTGTGTCGGCAGGCAGACTGTATATGACGGCGCTGGACAGGACGGAATGGGAAGTGATCGTGTATTCCTGTGATCTGGCCAGACAGGACGGAGCGCCGCTGACCCAGGAGATGAGACGTACTCTGCCAGAAGGACATAAAGTGGTGGATGCGGCTTTTGACGGAAATCATTTGTACATTTTGCAGAGCAACGGGGCGCTGGGCTATTTTATGGAGGAATCCTATCGTTATTTCCCCCAGGAAACGGCAGGCAGAGTGATGTGGATGGAGGTCTCTTCCGGCGGGCTGCTGTATACTACGGGGGAAGAGGATGCGCTGTGGTTTCTGGAACAGGGAGAGAGCCGGAAGCTCTGTGATATGAACGTGACGGGGCTGCTGGGCGCAGACTGTCTGAAGGGCGGAAAGCAGGCCGCAGCCCTTGTCAGGAGCAGAGACTATACCCATACACTGACAGACTGCGAACAGAAAACGGGCATTGACTGCAGCCGGATCGGTTATGGCTGGCCGGTGCTGTGGGATGTGGGATGGAAGGTGGCAGCGCTTTGGAGCGCGGCATATGTTCCGGCAGTTTTATGTCTCTTTTGTTTGTTGTACAGAAAACAGAAGTTCCGCCCGGTTATGCAGACGATGACGGGCAGTGTTGCGGCAGTCAATGTTATGTTTATCCTGCTGCTTACCATATATATTTACCGCCATTCCAGAGGATACCTGGAAGAGAGCCGGGGGATCAGCAATCAGGTATTCGGGGGAATGGAGACCGGCGAGCTGATGTATGACCGGGGGATGCGCCTGGATCATGTGAGCGGACTGGATTTTTATGATACCGAGTGGGCTGATGTGGTGGACGGTACACTGGTCGGTCTGTTGGTGAAAGATAAGGACAGAATCATTGAATTTTCTTCGGAGCTTGTATATGCGGACGATGAAAAAGGCTGTGTGCTCAATGGGGAGGAATGTGTGAGCGGGCGGAGCCTGTATGTCTGTCATGGCAGGGATACCATGGAGCTTTTGAAAGAGGCGCAGGAAAACGGGGAAGCAGACGGAGTGTGCAGCTTTCAGGGACACAGGTATCATGTGTATATCAGCAAAGCCGATGGGGAAAATCTTTATTTTATCCGAAAGGCCACCTTATATGATCTGGATGAACGAAGCCGGGCCATGTGGGGCAGCAGTCTGAAATGGGCGTGCATCTATGGGGTGATGTTCACTGTGCTGAATCTGCTGATTTTATACCATTTTATCCGTCCGGTAAAGACGGCTGCTTATTACATGAACCGGGTGGCAGGCGGCATGTATGATCTGCCGGAAAAACATTTCCCGGATAATGAATATGGACGGATCTGGGTGGGCCTGCATCGCATGTGCAAGGCGCTACAGGCCCAGGAGTACTCCCGGAGCAATGTGGTAAAGTACTATGCCGGATTTGCCCCCGCCGGCTTTGAGCGGCTGTTTGGCAAAGAGACATTGGAGCAGGTGCCGGTGGGGGAATCCGTGTCGGTACAGGCAACGGCAGGTATCGTTTCGGTGGCAGAGAAGGAAGCGATCCTGAAAAGCAGCGGTGCGGGGGAATACATACGTTATCTGAACAGTCTGTTGGAATGTATCGGCAGATGCAATGAAACGGCAGGCGGCGTCCTGCTGACAAATCATACGCTGGAATCCGTAAAAGCGGTTTATAAAGAACCGGGGCTGACGCCGGCTCAGGCGGTGGGCTTTGCGGTAACAAGCGTCCTGCGGCTGCAGGAGCGGAAGGATTGCCGGTATCAGATACAGCCTTTTGTACTGCTGCACAGCGGAGTCTGTATATGCGGCCTGGCCGGCAGTGCGGCGCAGACTTGTCCGTTTGTGATTTCCAGGGAATTGGAGCTTTTAGGGATATACATGGACGATCTGAAGGGGCTGGGCGTGCATGTGGTGATTACAAAAGAGACAAAAGAGAGGTTGGGCGGGCATTATCAGGTACGGTATCTGGGCTTTGTGACACCGGATTCGGGAAGGCGCTTTGCACTGTACGAAGTGTTGGAGGCCTGTGAAAAGACGGAAAGGGACCAGAAGGCGGAAAGCGCGGAAGCGTTCCGGGAAGCGGTGAATCAGTATGAGAAAGGCGCGTTCCGGGAAGCGGTGAACGGGTTTATGACAATCGTAAAAAAGTGTCCGGCGGACCGGGCGGCCAGATGGTATCTGTTTGCCTGTGAAGAGAAAATGACAGAGACAATATATGCAGGAGAGAGACTCTATGGGCTGTTTCAGTAAGATTTGGTCCCGGTATAGTTTAAAGCCTTCTTATATCAGGGAATGCCTGCGGGTAAAGTGCAGGGAATATGGCAGTCATCTGCCGGATATCAGACCCAGGGGGGACGCGGACTATGTTGTCGTCGGCAGGTGGATGATTGCCAGAAGGCTGGCTGTCCTGGCGGCCGGGTTTCTTGGTCTGGGAAGCCTGTGGGTGATCCTTGCCTGTCTGCCGGCCCGTTCTGACCGGGCTGCTGACGGGGTGAGCACTTACCGGTACAATGCGCTGCCGCTCAGGTTTAAGAGCGGGCGGGTGGCGATCCTGGGTAAGTCCGGTTATCTGGCTTATGAAGGGGAAGTGGAGGACGGCGCTGCCAATGGAACCGGTGTTTTGTATGCGCCGGACGGAGATGTGGTGTATCGGGGCGGCTTTTCCCAAAACCAGTACAGCGGATTTGGGGAACGGTATTATCCGGGCAATCTTCTGTGGTATGCGGGAGACTTTGCAGCGAACGAGTTCGAAGGGGAAGGCACTCTGTATCGCAAGAGCGGCGTGATCGAATATGAGGGCGGATTTGCCGGGGGCCTGAAAGAGGGCCGCGGCGTGCTGTATGACGGCAGCGGAAAGCAGATTTACGAGGGCAGCTTCCAAAAAGACCGGATTGTATATGAGGAGCTTGCGGGCAGGACAGCTTCGGAAATGGCGGCGATCTATACAGGCAGCCGTATTCTCTATATTTCAGAGCAGGATAACTGTGTTTTCATGCCGGGGATTTCTGCCGTTTACAGGGCGCATAGCGGGGAGAAAACAGTGGACGGTGTGTGGACAGTGGACGGGGTCTATGTTCTGGAACAGAGCATTTGGCTGGACGGCAGTCTGCTGGAAGAGATTCCGCGGATCAGTGCGGCGGTGGGACCGGCCGTATATGAGGGAAATACCTGTCTGACCATGCCGGATGCGGTGGCTGTAAACCAGGCAGCCGGGCGGCAGGAGGCGGAGGCTCACCGGGTGAGGATGGAGACGACGCCGCTGTTTGAGGACTGTATGCAGGTGGACGGATACGACGAAGGGTATCTGATGTATCTGTACCGGTTTGATACGGAAGATTACCTGTATACCTTTTTCTGTACGGAGAAAAACGGCGGTTTTTCCTGCTATTTGATCGAAGGGAAAGAGATGTAGCGAAACAGGAAACAGTAAAAAAAGAATAAAAAGGGCTAAGAAGGAGGGACGGCATGAAAGCATGGATCAGAAAAGGCACAGCGATGGCTGTGACCATTGTCATACTGGCTTTTGCGCCCTGCTTTTCGGCAGAGGCGGCAGGGAAAAAGACGCTTACCCTCCGGCAGGCGCAGCAGCTTGCTCTGGCAGGCAGCGGGGAGTACAAACGGACATTGGCCAGAATCGAGATGCAGCAGGTCAAATATGCCGCAGCCGTGAAATCTGTCCGTCTCAAAAAGAAAAATATGTCCACATTCAGGTGGACGCCGCTGCTTTCTTTCAAATTTCCTCAGCAGCCGGCCCTGGCGGATGCTTATGAATGGCAGTATAAACCCATGCAGATCAGCAGCCGGATCGATGTACTCACCCATCAATTGTCTGATGTGGCCTGTGCCGTAAAGGAAGAAGCGGCCCTGCTTTATGTACAGGCCTATGTCTGTCAGGAAAAGATCGTTTATCTGAAGGAGCGGCTGACTGTCGGGCGGGATACGCTGCACCGCAATGAAATCAAATGCAGCACCGGGGACGCATCATCGGCAGATGTGGAAAAGATGAAAAAAACGGTGGAACGGCTGACCAATGAACTGGCGGCTCAGGAACGGAATCTGGAACTTTTAAAAGAAAAGATTTCCAAACTGGTGAAACTGGATATTACGGCAGGCTATCGCTTTGCCGATCCCTTTGTGGAAGCGGATATTCCCAGAAGCATCCTGGATGATTTGACTGCGTATACACTGGAGGCGGATCACGCATATTATGAAGCAAAAATGACTGCAGCAGTCAATAAAATCGGACTGGAACTGAACGAAAGTCTGCTGCGGGGACAGTACGGCTCTCAGATGAACAGCATCCAGCCCTATATCAATCAGGCAAAAAGCGGCCAGGAAGTGGACAGCTATGCTTTCCGGAAGGCATACAATGAGTTCCTGACCAGAATCGATCAGCCCTGGGCGGGAAGTCTGCGGATTTTATTTATCCGGATTCCAAAAGAATGGTTTAAGGGTGCCATTGACGGAGTGCGTTATGTGGAGGATGATCCCTATGTGCTGTATACATCGGCTCTGGACTATGCGGATGCACTGGCAGAACAGGAAAAAGCGAAAGCACAGTTGGAGAGCAGTGTAAGGGATGCGTATGAAAATCTGATCACAGTCCGGAACGCATATCAGACGATGAGAGCATCCAATCAGACATTAAAAACAGAACTGGACCGGGCCTGTCTGCGCAACCGGATGGGAGAGCTGTCCTATGAGGAATTTTCGGATTTGCAGGAAGAATATGCCGGATACCAGTTGGAAGAGCTGGATCTGCTGGCCGAATACAGCAGCCAGTTATATTCCTTTGACCGGCTGACCTGCGGCGGTATCAGCAGATATCTGGAAGAAGGGGGCGTGCTGCCGGAGGGAAACGGCGGCGGGGACAGCTTTGTGACTGCGGACCGGATAGAAGGGGCCTATTATTACATCGAGACGAAGGTGGAGGACAATATTTTTATGTTCGGTGTCAGCATCCCGGATGGATTTCCCCTGGCGGTATCCGGATATGAGCTGTGGGTGAACGGCGTCAGGATCGGGGAACGGACAGCGCCGGGCAGTGAGATCCGGCATCTGGCGCTGGATCTGGACAGTGTGGACAGTGTCAGGGTGCGTTTGTATGACGGAGAAGAACTGGCGGCAGTATGTGAAATCGATTCCCAGGTCAACCGGGCGCCTCTGGAGCTTTACGGAAATTACCGGGTGGAAGCAGAAGAGCGGGAGACGGTTGCATCCTTTTCCTGTCAGAGCGACCACCGGACGGGCATCGTCCAAATCACGGTGACACCGGAACCGGGAGAGCCGATCGGCGCATACCGGATACAGGAAGGAGACGGCAGATTTCTCTATTCGGAAGAGCTGGTGCCGGTGACAGAGAGCTTTGTCTATCTGTCGGCCATGACGGCGGATCTGGGCAGGCTGCATATATTGTTTTATGAAAAAAGCGGCGCATTTTTGTATGAAGGCAGTTTTAATACGCTGACAGGGAAGATTGACAGGGAAAAACTATGAAGAGAAAACCGGCAATGTATATCATGGGTGGCCTGATGGGAGTTCTGGCGGCAGTTTTCATCTGGCAGACTTTTCTGACGACAGAGGCCGTTTATGAGGAAAGCGGCGTACATATTGATCCGGCTGCAGAGGAAAATTCCATGCTGATCATCGGGACCCATCTGATACATCTGCATGCAATGACGGATGAACTGTATCAGATTGCAGAGGCATCGGCATCGGATGCCGTCCAGATGAACCGGTACTATAAATCGGAGCTGGCTGACGGCAGGTGGATGGATATTACGGATGCCGTTTCCCTTTCGGATATTATGGAAACCGGTGTAATGACAGACAATGAGGAAATCGGGGCGCTGTTTCTGACACATCGGACAGGCGCGGACGGCATCACTTATGATCTGCGCACCGGACAGGCTGTGTCCGTGTTTGCCATCCGGCCTCTCTATGAGACAGATACACTGCCGGAGCTGGAGCCGTTAAAGCTGCAGTATGATCTGCTTTCCGGGTCGGATCCGGACCGGGAGACGGAAAAAGCGCTGAACCGGATCCGGGGATTTTTTGAGGACACCAATGTGAGAGACGATGCGGCAGCGCAGTATGACGGGCAGATGGAGGCGCTGCAGGCTTATTATATGGTGCTGTGTGAAAATGGGGCGCCCCAGGAGGAAAAGGACACCGTACAGGAGATTATGGGAAAGGTGGACTGCAGCAGGCGGGCGGCTGTGTATGAAAGTCTGTCGGTGGCTTTGCAGGCGATGAGTGATGAAATGACTGGCGGAGAGGCAGAGGAAGAGACAGAATCTGCCCTGCCCGACCAGGCGCTGCTGACGGCCATGCAGGACAGCGGCCGGAATCTGACGGACTCTTTGATCAGAGCCCAGGGAAATGCACTGGCCGCTGGGGATACGGTGATGGATAATGCAAGATATCGTCTGGCGATGTCGCTGACAGGACATGCAGAGGCGGGAGAGCACGCGGCCTGTGATGAGGATGTACAGAAACTGATACTGCTGGGGCACATTATGCAGTCCGAGATCTGTGATGCAGCCGGGGAACTGGCCTTTCTGGAGCGTGAACTGATACCGCCGGGGGATGCGGGATATGCGTCTGCGCTTTCTTTGGGAAGCAGTCAGAGGTATCAGGAGGCGTTGGCGGAAAGCGCTTCCCATGTGGTCCTGGAACATATTATGGCGGATGATACAGCGGAGTGTGAAACGGCCCGGAATGAACTGCAGTTTTATATTCAGGCAGCAGTGGACCGGATGGAAAGAGAGGAAGCACAGGACTATATCAGGAAGCGGATGAAACAAGTGGAATATTTTCTGAGCGTTGTCCCTGCGGACGATTATGAACAGGCAGCGCAGGCGTCCACAGACAGTCATCTCATCTGGCTGCAGATGCTGCTGACGCAGGTGACGGCAGGGGACGGGGAGATACCGATGAACCGTCTGTATGAAGAAAAAGCAAAGCTGCAGGAAGAGAGGCTGGAAGCGCTGGATGACCTGGATCTGGACCGGGCAGGCCGGCTGGCCGCCAGGATAGAGGCAAAGGAAGCGGAAATCAGGAAGGCTGCTCAGGTACAGGCCGATGGTTTAAACCGGATGTATGAAGAAAAGGCTGTTCTGGAGGCGGCGCAGGACAGTGACAGAGCGGAAGTCAAAAGCCGGATCGCCGTACTGGAGCGGCAGATCGCCATTGCCAGTGCAGAGCTGACGGACGGCAGCGAAGCGGAAAATACGCAGCGGCACAAAATTGACGCCATAAAAGCGCTGCAAAGCAGCGGGCCGCAGAATCTGTCAGAGCTGGAGGCGAATGTGGACGGGCTGATTGCCTCTCTGAGCGGCGGCTCGTCTCTGGCCGGCAATGCCCTGAAAGAGGTGTACAAAGAGATGGCCCGGACCGGATTTCTGAATGGCCACGGGGAATATGACGAAATCATGGAAAAAATCGAAGAGGCGGTGGCCGCATACAGTGATGTGATACATCCATTGGAGGAGGCGCTGACGCCGGAACAGGCAGTGTCGGTTCTGGAAGAAGCCCTGGGCGGCAGCCTGGAAGGCGGGCAGAATGATGCTGCGGTGTCACCGAAGGACAAAATGGCGGCAGTGATGGCACTGGCGGCCTGCGGCGACGCCGAAAGTAATGAAATGCTCCTTAAGAGTGCCGAAGCCCTGGCTGCCTCTCTGGCAGGCCGGGAGGGTATCTATTTGTATGAACAGAAAAACGGGCTGGTAAACAGCCAGGTCCTAGCTGCGTATAAGGGCTATCGTTATGTCTGGCATGATACGGGAAAAACCGTGATTCTTTCCAAAGGAAGTATTTATTATCAGTTTACCGCATTTCAGAGGCAGGTGCAGCGGGACGGAGGAAAGACGGAGGAAATGGAGGCGGCTGCCGGGTATGCCGGCGTTTTATATCTGCCGCCGGAGTATGTCCGTGAACAGTTCGGCTGTCAGGCTTATGCCATTCCCGGAACCGGCTATGCGGTCCTGGCTGACGAAGATGTGGTGGCAGCCTCAAAAGAACTGGCCGGCCTGCTGATGAGCAATTGAGTACAGCGCAGTCCCTGCCGGGCTGCAGAGAGGAGCAGAATGGGAGTTTTGGTAGCGACAGGGGCCGCGTATCTGTGCAGCGGGGGAGCCGGACCGGGCACTTTGGCGGCTACCGGCCGGCCGCAGGTGTTGCTGAATGGAAAACCGGCGATGACGGTAAAGGATAGTGCGGCTTATGTGAATATTGTGCCTTGCCCGGCCTGTGTCTGTCCCACCCATCCGGCGATTGCCCCGGTTTTGAGCGTGACGGGAGTGATCGTGCCGCAGCCCTGTACGCCGCAGGTAAGCGGTATGTGGATCGGCGGACAGACAAAGGCGCTGGCCGGGGGAGTGCCCTGCCTGACCAATGAAGCCCGGCTCATGTGCGCTTTCGGTGGTGTGATATCGGTGGCGGATCCGGGGCAGACAAAGGTATTGGTGTAAGGAAAAGACAGGAAGGAGAATGGTATGGCGGAATATTTATCACCGGGAGTGTATATGGAAGAATATGACAATTCTCCCAGGACGATTGAGGGGGTGGGAACGAGTACGGCCGGGTTTGTGGGGATGGCAGTCAAAGGGCCTGCGGCGGGTGCGCCGGTTTTTGTCCCGTCGTATGCGGAATTTATACGGATTTTCGGCGGCCCTTTGAACGAATTTACCCATGGGGAGTATCGTTATCTGGCCAGCAGTGTGGAGCAGTTTTTTGCCAACGGGGGAACGCGCTGCTATGTGAGCCGGGTGACGGCAGAGGATGCCGCACCGGCGTATCTGAGGGCCGGTATTTTCCGGGCGGAAGCGGTCAATGAGGGGAGCTGGGGCAACCGGATACAGTTGCACTTTTCCACCGTTTTGAAAAAAAAGCTGCAGCTTCTGGAGCAGAAAGGAGACAGGACCTACCGGGCACGTTCCACTGCCGGTTTTGCAGAAGGGGACCTGGTGTTTACGGACGGAAATTATAACCGCATTCAGATGATTTATGACAATAATGTCACTTTTGAAGAGCCGTTTGGCCTGGATGTGGTGGACGGGGGACTGGTACCAGAAAGAGTGCTGTATCTTCTGGAGACACAACTGCAGATCCGTTATCTTGAGGAAGCGGAAGTCTACGGTAATCTGAGCTTTAACATAGCTTCGCCCGATTATATACTCAGCAGGCTGGAAAGGAGCCGCCTGATCCGGGCGGCATTGACCGGGGAGACGGGTATGGGCAATCCTGTGGAGGCGATTCTGGGGGAGGGGGTTTCCCTCGGAACCCTTACGCTGGAGGGCGGAAGCGACGGCAGTATGGAACAGGTAAATGCAGGCACTTTTATCGGTCAGGATCAGGGCGCCGGCAGGCGGACAGGCATACAGGCATTTCTGGAAAATGCCACAGTGAATATGATGGCGGTGCCCGGTGTTACCATTCCGGAGGTGATGGTATCCCTGGTGGCCCACTGTGAAACGATGGGCAGCCGCTTTGCTGTTCTGGATATGCCAAAAGAGATGTGGGATACAGGGGAACTGCTCCGGTACAGAGAGATGATCGACAGTACCTATGCAGCCATGTATCATCCCTGGCTCCGGAATTTTGACCGTTCCACCCAGAAGGAAGGATATTTTCCGCCTTCCGGCGCGGTGATGGGCATTTATGCCAGAACGGACAGTTCCAGGGGCGTGCACAAGGCGCCGGCCAATGAAACGGTATTGTGCAGCGGGCTGCAGGTTTCGTTTACCAGACAGGAACAGGACATTCTGAATCCGGCAGGGATCAACCTGATCCGGGCGCTGCCGGGACAGGGGATCCGTGTATGGGGCGCCAGGACAGCAGGCAGCAACAGCGCATTTCGCTATGTCAATGTAAGAAGGCTCTTTATCTATGTGGAGGAAAGCATCAGAGCCAATACCGGCTGGGTGGTATTTGAGCCAAACGATGCCTCTCTCTGGACCAGGGTCCGGCTTACCGTCAGCGGGTTTCTGGAAACACTGTGGAGAAGCGGCATGCTGGCGGGCGCTGCGCCGGAGGAAAGTTTCTTTGTGGAGATCGGGCCGTCCACTATGACCGAGGACGATATCAGGAACGGGCGTCTGATCTGCAACATCGGCATTGCCCCTTCCCGTCCGGCGGAATTTGTGATCTTCAGGGTGACACAGTTTACCTCTGAGGCAGCGTCCCGCCGGTAAAGTTTCGTTGAGGAGAAAAGGAGTGAGCAGTTATGGCGACATATGAGAATGGATCGGGGCTTTTCTATCCCCTGACAAAAATGAATTTCCTTGTGACAGTGGATGCGGTCAGCGGAACGGCGGCTTTTACCGAGGTCAGCGGCGTGGAGGCCTCGGTGGATGTGGTCGAATTTCGTCAGGGCAATTCCCACAGTCTGGCGCCGGTCAAGGTGCCGGGACTTGTCAGGCACGGGAACGTTACTCTGAAAATGGGCTATACCATTGACAATGCGTTTAAGAAATGGATACAGGACTGTGTCAGCGAAACCAGAGGAGAAATGCCCCGTTCCAAAGTATCCATCGAATTGATTGATATTAACGCAGGTGCGCCTTCCACCCCGGTAACAAGTATCAGCGGTACCAGAGTATGGGTCCTGACCAATGCCTGGGTGACAAAATATACTGCGCCGGACTTAAATTCCACAGCCAGCGAAGTGGCCATCGAATCGGTGGAGATCGCATATGAGGAACTGGTGATACCGAATTAAAGGGGAATGAGAAAAGATGACGACGATTTTTGAGTTTCAACTGCCCAAAGGCTATGTGAACCAGGCAGGAGAGGTGAGCAGGCGGGGAAAAATGCGGCTTGCCACGGCAGGGGATGAGATCAGCGCCACAAGGGATCCAAGAGTGCTGAGCAATCCGTCCTATCTGTCGGTGGTGATTTTGTCTAAGGTAATCATAGAGCTGGAAGGGTTGGAGACAGTAACGCCATCCGTGGTGGAAAGGATGTTTACGGCGGATCTGGCGTTTTTGCAGGATATGTACCAGAGGATCAACGATGTCGAACCGCCGGTGATGCAGGTGGTATGTCCGTCCTGCGGGCACAGTCATGATGTGCCGCTAAATTTTACACAAGAGGGCTGACACTCTATCCGGAGGACTGGCTTTATCAGGAGATGGCGTTTATCTCTTATTATTTCCACTGGGACAACAGGGAAGTGATGGAACTGGATCACAAAAGCAGGAGAAGATGGTGCCAGGAGATCTCCAGGATCCATAAAAGAGTGAATCCCTCGAAAGAAAAACAGGAAAAGAGTATTTTTGATTTAAAGCCCACCAGATAGGAAGGAAAAGAGATGGCGCTGGACAGAGAGAGGGGAAACGGAATGCTGAAAAACCCGGCAGTCAATTTTAATTTTCTGCTGCGAGTGGAGGGAAATTATGATCTGCCCTGTAAAAAGATCAGTGCCGTCACCAGAGAGCTGGAATACGAATCCATACAGGAAGGCGGTGTCAATGATTATGTGCATCTGCGCAGAAAACCGGTTTCCGCGCCCTTTATTCTGGAAGTGGAACGCTATGTCTGCCCGGAATATTTTGACCCGCTGCCGCTGGGAAAGCAGTTGGATATGCCTCTTGTTTTGTACGTATCCTCTGTTGCCGGAGCGTTTGGCCGCCCGGTGCGGACCTTTACCTTTTATGGCTGCACCGTTATGGGAAAAACCTACGGGGAACTGGACGCGGGAGGCAGCGGCCTTTTGACGGAGACGACAAAAATCGCATACCAGAGGCTTATGGTGGAATCCGGGTGAGCGTCAGAGGAGTACGTCATGCTGAAAATACAAAAGCCGTTACAGACAAAATGCCTCAGATACTTTCCGGGGGCAGGCAATTCATTTTTTGAAAGAACAGACGGCAAATACCGTTTCTTCTGTAAACAGATTTCCCCGCAGGAATTGCTGCATATGACGATGGTTCATCCGGAGGTGGTGCTGATGGAAACAGGAGGCGGCTCCATACTGTCCGGGGAAGGCCGGATACGGATGGAGCTGATCAATCAGCTTTTTAACAGACTCTGTCTGTATGTGAGCGGAAGATTTACCTATCAGGACAGTGTGTTTGTCACCAGGCTGCTGCGGCAGGCAGGAGTCCGCCAGACGGAGGTATTTTTCCGGAATCTGTACATTTACCGGGAAGAAACTGCCCGGATCGTGGAATTGACCAGGCGGTATGCAAAAAACGGCGCGTTTCTGCGTCGGCTGCTGAAAGAAACAGGGCAGGATGAGGCTTTGGAAAGCGGGAATCAGAAAGTCTCCGGTTCCGGTCTGGAATATGCGATATATAACAGACTGGGGACGGTTGCCACGACGGGGATTTTAGAAGCATATGCGGGGGTTAGTGCGTCGGTGGCCCATTCCCGGTATCTGAGGGAATGGGTAGGGCTGGCTGCATCCTTAAAAAATGCTGCCATGCTGCGTCTGGAAGAGGCGCGACGCAGGGCGGGCGGAAGGAGCGCTCATATGGTCTGTGCCGACACTTTTTATCTCCGGCGGACTTGGAAAGAGACAGGGCAGATTACCTCCGGGGAGGCGGAAGCATCTCTGGCCGCGTCTGTTTTGTTGTTTCTGGCACAGCGCATTCCGGCATATGGGGGAAAGGCATATGCCATGCGCTGGCAGGATTACTCCCATATACTGTATCAGGCAGCCCGTCCGGTGCTGGAATGGATCGATGCGGGGAAGGGGCAGAACAAAGCACAGAGGCTGCCGGAACAAAACGGTATTTCCACGACACTGCTCCGGGAGGCAGAATTGCTCCGGTATTTTGAAACAGCGTTTGGGCCGTACGGAGAGCCGGGGCAGACGACGCAGACAGTCCGTCTGTGGGACAGCCGGTTAAAATGGCGGGATATGGGACAGGTTCGGACGGACAGGCAGAGGAAGCGGCCGGAAGCGGGAGAAGTCCATTCCATCAGACGCCAGGACCAGTCGAAGAAGAGGCCGCCGGAACAGGAAACCGGGTTGTCAGTGCGCTCAGGCGGCACACAAGAGCGGCCGGTCAGGCTGAGGGAAGCGGTGTTTGCGCTTTGGAACATCTGGGATATGCAGGAAAAGGATACAGGGACAGATATAGAAAGCACAGGCGGGTATCTGACCTGGCCGGAACAGGAAGCAGCGGGGATCGGTGAGATCAGCCGGGACATGCTCCGGGGCCTGGGAGAAGGCTGCGGGCCGGAAGCGCTGCAGGCGGAAGGTATGACCGATGCAGAGTATACGGGGCATGCGGAACCGGAGAAGGAAGCGGCAGTCAGGGAAATGCAGGCGTGGCGGCATTTTCTGGATCAGGTCAATGAACGGAATCTGCAGATGAAAAAACTGGTGGAATCCTGCCGGGGCGGGGCAGAAGAAATACATGATACCATTCTGCCGGACCGGAAGGGGACGCAGAGGGACGCACTGCACTTTCTGGAGCATCCGGAGGCGGTGCCAGAAGCAGTGGAGGCGCGGAAAGGGCTGGCCGGACAGAAGCCTTCTGCCTGCGAAGCCGCACTTTTACAGAGAGACAGTAAGCTGTATGAGGAATATCAAAACATCCGGAGACGAATGGAGCAGGCCGGGGAGACGGAGCCGGAGCGCCAGCAGGAAATGATGCGCACATTGCATGCTGTACTGGAGGAAGCGGGACAGGAGCCGGAAGGCGGGACAGGGCTGCAATGGGCGGATTGTTCTCCGGATTTTGGACAGACCGGGAAAGAGATGAGGGAGAAAAACGGGGACCGGAACAAAGAGGAAGAAAGCCGGAAGATGGACGGGCAGATGTTCCGGGAAATCAGACAGTTTACGGAAGCCCAATGGAGCGGCATGCAAAAAGAGCCTGGCCGCATGGGGCGGGAAAATGACAGGATAGCCCTTTCGTATGCCGCTTGGCAGGCAGAAGGGAAAACGGCTGCCGGACAGGAGCGCATAGTGGATCCGCTGTCGGCAGCCGAAGCAGCAGTCAGGGATCTGTGGGCAGAACAGACAGGCGTAAGGAGCGGCAGACAGAGGCAAAACCCGGCGCCTGCTGCAGAACTGTTTTACAATAGACAGGCAGCCGTGTGGGAAGAAGAGCTGCAGGCACAATTATACCAGATCAAACAGGCTGTCTCATCCCAGAGAACCGTATCCGCAGAAAAGCAAAAAAACGCGGCAGTGCAGAGGCCCGTTTCCGGGGATATTTCAGTACATAATCAAACATATGAACTGAAAACCCGGAATATTTCCGGGATGACACTTTCGTCCCAGATCAGTCAGATTACGGAACAGGTATATCAGAAGCTGGAAAGGCGGCTGCAGGACGAGCGGAAAAGGAGAGGTTATTAATTGGAGACAGAAACGGCTTATATGGAATTTTATGATTACCGGGATCAGGTGGCGATGCAGGCCGCAACGGATGCGGGGGTTTTGGGTCAGGCGGCTTTGCTCTTGCAAAACGGAGCGGCAGGAAGCAAAAGCAGGCCATCCGAAACCAAAATCATTCCGGTACAGTTCCGGCCTTCCAGCCTGCGGTTTCAAAGCAGCTCCGGAGAAAAGGAGAGCAGCCGGGGCGATATTTCCAAACCGGAAGGTACCAGAAAGAGGAAGCCCGAAAATGCGGCGCTGGCGGCACCGGAACGTATGACCATGTCTATGTCCCTGATTTTTGACCGGACTGCCTGTCAGGACAGTGATGTGATGCCGCAGGTGGAAGGGTTTCTGGCCGCCGTGCGCAACCCCTTTACCAGACAGGTTTCTTTTAACTGGGGAGCGCTGTATTATAAGGGCAGGGTGACAGAGATACAGGTGGACTATGAAATGTTCGGTCAGGACGGCAGTCCGGTCAGAGCCAGGATGGATCTGACGATGGCACTGTCGGATACATCCGCCCGTACAAAAGCCCGGCAGAGATAGAAAGCCAGAAAAGAGGTGCATATGGCCGAAGCTACAACACAGACGGCAAAAGCGCTTATCCGGATCCTGCATCCGGATTCCGCATCAGCGGTGCAGAAAAGGAAAAAAGCCGGGACAACGAATATGCTGATTCAGACAAAAAATGTTCTGGAGAACGGAGCGGCGCTTGGGACAGCACAGGGAGAGGAGAAGCAGGTTATCTCTGTGCAGTATAATCCCTCTTCCCTGCGTATTACCCAGCAGGTCAGGGAACAGGCAGACAATGCGGGGGAAGGGCTGGACAGGGAGACCAATGTGGCGGGCAACTGCACCCGGATGCTGGAAGTGGAACTGGTCTTTGCCGGAGTGGACAAAGCAGCCCCGGACATTGTGCAGAATCGGGTGGAAGCCTTTCTGACGCTTATGATGCGCAGCCCGGACCGGAGAATTTCATTTTCCTGGGGAAAACTGGAATGCACCGGCTGTGTCAGCAGTATGAACGCTTCCTATGATATGTTTGACGGGCTGGGAAACCCGTTGGCCGGACGCGTAGGGCTGACCATCCGGGAGGATGCGGAGGATGTCAGCGGTGCGTTTGAGAAGGCGGATTGCAGAGCAGGGATATAGGGTTTGGGCGTGAAACGGTCCGTTCTTCTGGTATGTCCATTGCTTCACATCAATCATTTGCATCCGGTTCCGGACTGCGGATAATATCCTCCGTAGTCACCCTCAGCAAATGAATGATGCAAAGCAACAAAGATAAACAGAGAAGGCCGTTTCACACACAGAACCGGTACAGGAGAGTGGATATGGCAGTCGTTTATTCGTATGAAACACTGAAAAGTCAGTATATGGAGTTTGCGTATCCTCTGGTGCAGATATGGATAGAGGAGCGTAATCTGGGAGAAAACAGTGCCGGTTTTATTGTCAGTGAGCTGGAGGTGGAGCTGAGCAGCGGGTTCGAGGCGTCTGCCGTTACATTTTCTGTCTATGGCTGTTATGATGTGGAAAAACGGCGGTACCGGGTGGAGCAGTTAAAGCAATATGCGCGTCTGGGCTATCCGGTCCGGGTATTGCTGGGCTATGGGAACAGGATGCAGGAGGTATTCCGGGGCTTTCTTGCACAGGTGTCTTATGTAAACAGGGAAGGAGATCCTCATCATGTGCGGATCGTGGCGATGGATGTAAAGGGGATGATGATGTCCAACTGTAATGTAAGGCAGCTTATGGCCGGATGCTACAGCGATGCGGTCCGGGAGCTGTTTACACAGAGTCCTTATCAGCAGATGCTTTCTTATGGCATATACAGTCAGTTGTCAATAACTGCCACGCCGGATCAGAGGCCGGAAGAGGCGGCGGAGGATGTGGGCGGGGAGACGATCGAGATGGTGTCCGAAAGCGACTATGAATTTGTGGTAAAGGCGGCGAAGCGGTTTCACTATGAGTTTTATATTGATAAGGGCAATGTGATATTCCGCAGGGCGAAGGACACGGATGTGTGTCTGATGAAGCTGGGGACAGATGAGGGGATGCTGGAATATGAAATCAGCTATGACATGACCGGGCTGGTACAGACGATAGAAGCAAGGGGCATGGACACCGGCAGGGGACGGGTGATTTCGGCTTCCGGGAAAAATTCCAACAGGATTTCCGCAGGAAACCGGGCAAAAGCGCTGCTGTCCCAGACCAAAAGGGTATATGTGGACAGCAGCATTACCTCCCGGCAGGAGGCGGAGTATCGGGCCGGCTCGCTGCTGGAGGAAATGGTGTACCGGCTGGGGACGCTGGAAGCGGAATGTGTGGGGCTGCCGGAGTTAAGGCCGGGCTGTTTTATCGAGACGACGGGACTGGGAGAACCGGCAGACAATCGGTTTTATCTTACGCAGGTACGGCATATTGTCAGTGATACAGGCGGGTTTCGGACAAAGATCAAAGGAAAGGCGGCTGCCATTTCACCATAATGGCAACAGGAGGGACAATATGGCTTTGCTGGATATTATGGATGAGGTTTCCAGGAGACAAGTGACCAGAACAGAGCTGGGAGAAGAGCGGATCACCGGTGTGGTGGTGGGCATTGTGGCGGAGAATTACAGTGAAAAGATGCCGGGGCGGATCTGTGTGACCATCCCGGTCCGGGACGAGGGCGCCAATGAGCTGAAATGGGCCAGGGTGGCCGCTATGTACCGGGGCCGGGAATGGGGCGCCTGTTTTATGCCTGAAAAACAGGATCAGGTGCTGCTGGCTTTTGAAAATGGCAGCATTGAAAAGCCATATGTGATCGGCTGTCTGTCCAGAGACAATGATGCATTTCTGCGTAAATGTGCCGATCAGAATAATACCTGTAAAAAAATTATGACAAGAAACGGCAGCTATATCCTGTTTGAGGACGGCGGTGAGGAAAAGGCGGGAGAAGAGGACCGGATCACTGTGGCCACCAGCGGCGATGCCCATAAAATGATACTGGACAATGACAGACACAGGATGATTCTGACAGACCGGGACAGCAACTGTCATGTGGAAATGACCACGGACGACGGGCGGATAGAGATACGGGCGGCAAAGAAGCTGACCATTCAGGTAGGGGAGCGGATTCAGGTGGTACTGGACGGAGAGAGCGGCGCGGTGAAGGTGGAGGCCGATAAGGTGATGGTGCAGACCAGCGGCAACATCGGGATGGAAGCGGACGGCAGTATCCGTATGAGC
>VSOB01000030.1 GCA_009774625.1 Lachnospiraceae bacterium | reverse complement strand
TTACTACATGGAACCGATATCAGGAGACTGTGTACTATTATGGGTATGGGCAGACGTATGGAAGCGGCGGGACCGTAAATTGCTGGAGTGAGTATTACATCGGCAGTGACGGTTCTGTAGGAGAACTGTTTCGGGGAGAAAGTAAACCGGCAGAAGAGCTGATCCGGCAGCGGATAAAAGAACTGGGGCTTCCGGAATCCTGTCTGGAGAAAAAAGAGCTGAAATGGATGGTGTATGAATCCTGAAAGAGAAAAAATAAAAAACAGGCTTGTATTTTGTTCAAAACGTGCTAATATAATTACTTGATGAATAAATATGCATGTTTTATGAATGGAGGAGAACGTTATGAAAAAATTTGCAGCGTTATGTATGGCGCTTTGCCTGTCGGCAATGCTGACGGCATGCGGTGATGCGACGCAGGGGGATGTACCGGCAGCAGACAACGGGGCAGCCGAAAGCGGCGTAGCAGAGGGCACAGAGGCAGAAGGGGGAGCAGAGGAAGCATCCGATGCGATTCCCAATACGGTAAATTCTCTGGATGATCTGCCGGGCAAGACCATCGGTGTACAGCTTGGTACGACAGGGGATATTTTTGCCAGCGATTATGAGGCAGAAGGTTCTACCATTGAGCGTTATAACAAGGGTGCAGATGCGGTGCAGGCTCTGAAACAGGGCAAGATAGACTGTGTAATCATTGATGCGCAGCCGGCACAGGCATTTGTGGAGAAAAACGATGACCTGACGATTCTGGAAGAGGATTTTGCAGTGGAAGATTATGCTATCTGCGTATCCAAAGATAAGAAAGACCTGACAGAGGCAATGAACGGCGCTCTGAAAGAGCTGAAAGAGGCAGGCGTTCTGGATCAGATCGTGGCAAACTATATCGGGGATGAGACAAAGGGAACCTGCCCTTACGAATCTCCTGCCGATGCAGAGTATCCCAATGGCAAGCTGATTATGGCAACCAACGCTGCATTTGAGCCTTACGAATATTATGAAGGACAGGACATTGTGGGAATTGATGCGGAAATCGCAAGAGCGGTATGCGATAAGCTGGGATATGAACTGCAGATTGACGATATGGAATTTGATGCCATCATCAATGCGGTACAGTCCGGCAAGGCAGATTTCGGCGCAGCAGGCATGACAGTGACAGAAGATCGTCTGACAAGCATTGATTTTACAGATTCTTATGCCACCTCCACACAGGTTGTTATTGTCAGAAAATAATTTGTGGATTATAATAGAGCCAGAGCTAAGACAGGCATGTCTTACCTGGCTCCTTGTTCGTTGCTAAAAGGCGGACTGTTACATGGTAACGGCCCGCTTTTACACTACATAGAGAAGGATGTGGAAACGTGGAGGATTTTAAGTTACGCTTTTATACCAATTTTATCAAAGATGACAGGTATATGTATCTGGTAACCGGCCTGGGCAATACGCTGGCCATTACGTTTCTGGCGGTGCTGCTGGGAATCGCGCTGGGTTTTCTGGTGGCAATCATACGGTCAACCTATGATAAGACGGGGAAAGGTAAGATACTCAATGCTTTGTGCAGAGTGTATCTGACGGTGATCCGGGGCACACCGATGATGGTGCAGCTTATGATTATGTGTTATGTGGTATTCGGAAACTATAATATGAGCAAACTGATTGTGGCAACATTGGCTTTCGGTATCAATTCCGGGGCTTATGTGGCGGAAATTGTCCGTTCCGGCATTATGTCCATTGATCCGGGGCAGTTGGAGGCGGGCAGAAGTCTGGGATTCGGATATGCCCAGACTATGTGGTATATTATTATGCCGCAGGCTTTTAAAAATGTGCTTCCCGCCCTTGCCAATGAATTTATTGTACTGCTGAAGGAAACATCGGTTTGCGGATACATCGGGATGATGGATCTGACCAGGGGCGGGGATATTATCAGAAGCCGTACTTATGAGGCATTTATGCCGCTGATCGCGGTGGCAGTTATTTATCTGGTGATGGTGATTGTGCTTTCAGGCCTGGTTGGAAAGCTGGAAAGGAGGCTGCGTACAAGTGAGCGGTAAGGGAGAAGTACTGTTTGAGATACAGGATTTGTGCAAGGCTTTCGGAAGCAATCTGGTATTGGATCATATCAGCACGCAGATACGGAGCGGGGAGGTTGTGGTGATCGTAGGACCCTCAGGTTCAGGAAAATCCACTTTTCTGCGTTCGCTGAACCTTTTGGAGATACCGACTTCAGGGACGATCTCCTTTGAGGGAAAACATATTACGGATAAGAAAACAGATCTGAACCGATACCGACAGAAGATCGGTATGGTTTTTCAGCATTTTAATCTGTTCCCGCATAAGACGATACTGGAAAACCTGACACTGGCACCGATGAAACTGTTAAAGAAATCCAGAGAAGATGCGGAAAAAGAGGCCAGAGAGCTGCTGGCGCGTGTGGGGCTGGAGGAAAAGGCAGGTGCATATCCGGCTCAGCTCTCAGGCGGGCAGAAACAGAGGATTGCCATTGTACGTTCTCTTGCCATGCATCCGGAAGTGATGCTGTTTGACGAGCCTACCTCTGCGCTGGATCCTGAGATGGTGGGGGAAGTACTGAATGTTATGACAGATCTGGCCAGAGACGGTATGACAATGGTGATTGTAACACATGAAATGGGGTTTGCCAGAGAAGTGGGTACCAGAGTGATCTTTATTGATGAGGGGGTCATCAAGGAAGAGAACAATCCAAAAGACTTCTTTGAGCATCCGCAGAATCCCAGACTGCAGGAGTTTCTGTCCAAGATTATATAAAGATCGGTATATGGGTATGCTAACTGTTGCCTGTGGAGATAGAAAGAGAGTGAGAGAAGGTAAAAAAGGAGGATGCGTATGGTAATCAAAAACGGGCTGGTATATCAGCCGGACGGCAGTTTTGCCCGTCAGGATGTGTGTATTACGGGGGAGAGGATTTCGGAAGGCTGCAGCGATTCCGAAGTGATCGACGCGGAAGGGTGTTATGTCATTCCCGGCCTGATCGATGTTCATTTTCACGGCTGTGTGGGACATGATTTCTGCGATGGTTCTCAGGAGTCCATCGGTGCGATGGCCCGGTATGAGCTGGAGAACGGCATCACAAGTATCTGCCCTGCCACAATGACGCTGGGAGAGGATACGCTGACAAAGATTATGACGGCGGCTGCTGAGTATAAAGCAGCGGAACATACAGAGGGTGCGGAGCTGGCAGGCATCAATATGGAAGGGCCGTTTATCTCTCTGGGTAAGAAAGGGGCGCAGAATCCGGACTATATTGCCGGGGCAGATGCGGAAATGCTGCGGAGATTGCAGCGTGCATCAGGCGGACTGATCCGGCTGTGTGCACTTGCGCCGGAGGAAAAGGGCGCTATGGAGTTTATTGATGCCTGCAAGGATGAAGTGGTGATTTCGGTGGCCCATACGATGGCGGATTATGATACGGCAAAGGAAGCCTTTGACCGGGGCGCCAGACAGGTAACCCATCTGTACAATGCCATGCCTCCGTTTTCTCACAGGGCGCCCGGAGTGATCGGGGCTGCCTGTGACAGTGACTGCAATGTGGAGATGATCTGTGACGGTATCCATGTACATCCGTCGGTAATCCGGGCTACATTCAAGATGTTCGGAAAAGACCGGATCATTATGATCAGTGACAGTATGGAAGCCACCGGCATGGCAGACGGGGAATATTCCCTGGGTGGCCAGGCGGTGACAGTACGTGGGAATCTGGCAACACTGACAGAGGGCGGCGCCATTGCAGGCTCGGCAACCAACCTGATGAACTGCCTGCGGTATGCGGTCAGGACGGCGGGAATACCGCTTGCCGATGCGGTATGGTGCACGACCCACAATCCGGCAAAAGCCATTGGACTGTGGGAAGAATACGGAAGTATTGAGACAGGCAAATATGCAGATCTTGTGATTCTGGATCAGAATCTGGAGATCAGACAGGTATTGAAAAAGGGCCGGTCATAAATTATTAAGATTATATTAAGACTATTAAGATTTAAAAAAATTTTGATTCGAACTCCGCAGGCGGAACAAATTATGCTATACTTTATCTGGTATCCGCATATGGATATATGGTACAGAGATTTTGGATGTGATAAGAAAGGCGTCTGATAGCATTGCTGCTGAACGGATCAAAATTTAAAGAAAAACTGAATGAAACAATAAAGGCAGTGTTCCCGATCATAGCGATCGTATTGCTTTTGTGCTTTACGATTGCGCCCATTTCACCCAGTATCCTGATGGCATTTCTGATAGGTGCGGTGTTATTGACTGTGGGGATGCTGCTTTTTTCTATCGGGGCGGAGCTGTCCATGACTCCCATCGGAGGGCGTGTGGGCACTACCATGACAAAAAGCCGGAAGCTGTCTGTTATGGTGCTGGTCAGCTTTACACTTGGCTTTATCATTACGATTTCGGAGCCGGATCTGCAGGTGCTGGCAGGACAGGTGCCTTCCGTGCCCAATATGGTGCTGATTCTGGCTGTGGCAGTGGGGGTGGGCTGTTTTCTGGTAATTGCCCTTCTGCGTATGCTGTTCGGAATCGGGCTTTCTTATATGCTGCTGGCTTTTTATGGGCTGGTGTTTATATTGGCGTACTTTGTCCCCAGAGACTTTCTCTCTGTGGCGTTTGATTCCGGCGGTGTTACCACAGGGCCGATGACAGTCCCCTTTATTATGGCGCTGGGTGTGGGTATTTCTGCGATTCGAAGTGACGAACATGCGTCGGATGACAGCTTTGGGCTGGTCTCCCTCTGCTCTGTGGGGCCGGTGATCGCGGTGCTGATTTTGGGGATGATATACCATCCGGGAAGTGCAGACTATGTGCCGGCATCCATTCCGGATATTGACAATTCCGTGGAGCTGTGGCGGTTGTTTACGGTGGGATTTCCGCTTTACATAAAGGAGATGGCGCTTTCCCTTCTGCCGATTATCCTGTTTTTTGGTCTGTTTCAGGTGATTTCCAGAGATATTGAGAAAAAAGGGTTGATTAAAATTATCATTGGCCTGATTTATACTTATGCAGGACTTGTCCTGTTTCTGACAGGGGTGAATGTTGGGTTTATGCCTGCCGGCAATTATCTTGGACAGGTGATTGCGGGGCTGCCGTATGCGTGGATCATTATACCCATTGGTATGGTGATCGGTTATTTTATCGTATTGGCAGAACCGGCAGTATTTGTGCTTACCAGACAGGTGGAAGATATCACTTCGGGAGCCATTTCAGCCAAATCTATGGAACTGAGTCTGTCGATAGGAGTAGCGGTTTCCATCGGGATTGCCATGCTGCGGGTTCTGACGGGAATTTCGATTATGTGGTTTATCATTCCGGGGTACGCGGCTGCGCTGCTTCTGACGTTTCTGGTGCCCCGTATTTTTACGGCCATAGCCTTTGACTCCGGCGGAGTGGCATCGGGACCTATGACGGCCACATTTCTGCTTCCTCTGGCGATGGGGGCATGCAGTGTGCTGGGCGGCAACATCGTGACCGATGCGTTCGGCGTGGTGTCAATGGTGGCTATGACTCCTTTGATTACCATACAGGGACTGGGGTTACTTTATCGTCTGAAAGCAGGACACCTTGAAAAGGAAGCTGCAGGAGGCCCTGCATCCCTTGAGCAGTATGGGGATATGGAAATTATCGAATTGTAACGCTCCGGTGACAGACGGGATAAGAAAGCAGCGAGGTTTTGCATGGGCAAATTGTACTTGATGACTACGATTATCAACAGAAAGCAAATCAAAAAATATATGGGACTGTATCAGGAGGAAGGGCTTCTGGTTACGTTTATTACGCTGGGCTCCGGGACGGCTTCCGGAGCCATGCTGGATTATCTTGGGCTGGAAGCTACGGAAAAGGCAGTTATCTTTACGGTTCTGGAGGAAAGCAACTGGAAAAAGACGCAGAAGGATCTGCGGCAGAGATTCCGTATTGATGCGCCGGGGGAGGGGGTCGCATTTATCGTTCCCCTGAGCAGCATCGGCGGAAAGAAGGCCCTGCAGTTTCTGACAGCAGATCAGGAGTATCAGAAAGAGGAGGAGTCGGCTTTGAAGGATACGGTATATGAGCTTATTATGATCATTGCCAATCAGGGGAATATAGAGCTTGTGATGGATGCGGCCAGAAGCGCGGGCGCTTACGGAGGCACTGTACTTCATGCCAAGGGGACAGGGACAGAGCAGGCAGAGCGGTTTATGGGAGTTTCCCTTGCCGCAGAAAAGGAAATGATCTTTATAGTAGCCAAAAAAGAGCAGAAAAATGAAATTATGAAGGCAGTCATGGAAAAGGCCGGACTGAAAACCAAAGCGAAAGCAGTTGTCTTTTCTCTGCCGGTGACGGATACTGCCGGACTGCGGCTGCTGGAAGAGGACTAGCGGGGACTGGCCTCGATAGCTGGCCGTTATTACCGGCCTGCCCAAGACAGCAATGGTTCTGTAAGATGGCGTCTGTGCATATACTGGTGAAAAACAGGGAATATCAGGTATATGTTGAATGTAATCTGGGGAAGTATGATTATCATAGGAATCGTCTATGGCGCATTGACCGGACATATGGCGGAAGTGACCAATGCGGCTCTGGATTCGTCCAGAGAAGCGGTGAACCTGTGCATCACCATGATTGGTGTGATGGCGCTCTGGATGGGGCTGATGGAAATAGCGGAAAAAGCGGGACTGATTGACAAGTGGACAAAGGCGATCAGTCCTTTTGTTTCCTTTATGTTTCCGGATATTCCGAAAGACCATATGGCGCGAAAGTACATTTCCACCAACATCATTGCCAATGTGCTGGGACTGGGCTGGGCCTGTACTCCTGCCGGGCTTAAGGCTATGGAAGAGCTGGCAAAACTGGAAGCAGAGAGGGGGAACCCGGCGTACATGACAGTGGATAGCGGAACAGTGAGGAGAAAGGGCCAAAGAGAGCTGTCTGATGCCAGACAGCGGGCAGCAAGCAATGAGATGTGTACGTTTTTGATTTTGAATATTTCTTCCCTGCAGCTTATTCCGGTCAATATGATCGCGTACAGAAGCCAGTACGGCAGTGTGAATCCGGCTGTGATCATCGCTCCGGCAATACTGGCGACGGCGGTAAGTACGGTGGCTGCGGTGGTGTTCTGTAAAGTAAAAGACAGGCTGCGGAGAGTGTAAGACTCTTCGCTTTTTACTTGTCGGGATCAATTACGAAAAGAAAAGCAAAAAGCATCCATGTACCGCGGATGGACTTGCAAGAATTACTTACAGATTCCTCCTGTTTTTCAAGGCGGTGTAAAAATCGGTATAAAATGCCGGAAATCTGTAAAAATACGGTAAAAATGATGTGAAAATCTTCATTTTTTTGTAACAAAAACCAGATTGACAGAAAGCAATTATGTAGTATGATAAGGAAAGGGAAAAAATGCCCGAATAAGCGACGAAAGGAATTTGGTGAACCAATGAAAAGAAAATCAGTATTACTTTTAACTTCAGTGGTGCTGTCTGCGATGCTTCTTGGCGGCTGCGGCGGTAAGGAAGAAAGCACTTCCGTACTGGATGATATTCAGGAAGAAACTGTGGAAGCAGAGGAACCGGAGGTAGTAGAGGAAGAAACAGAGGCAGAGACAGAAGAGGAAGAGGAAAGCCGTGAAGGCATGTACCGGAGCGAGCTGACCAATGAATGGATCGATGAAAGTCTGAAAAATCAAAGACCCATTGCAGCGATGGTGGACAATGAGAAAACAGCGCTGCCCCACTTCGGCCTGTCTGATGCAGACGTGGTTTATGAAATGATGAACAGTACGAAAAACGGCAGGATCACCCGGTTGATGGCAGTGGTAAAGGACTGGGAGAAGATTGAGCGGTTGGGCAGTGTACGGAGTACCCGTCCCACTAATATCCTGCTTGCGGCAGAGTGGAATGCAGTGCTTTGCCATGACGGCGGGCCGTTTTACATCGATCCTTATCTTGCAAATGATTATTCAGCACATTTCAGCGGCGGATTTGACAGAGTTAACAATGGAAAGGCAAGAGAGTTTACGGAATATATCTGTACCGGAAATCTGGACAGCAAGTTCGGTGCCTCCAATTATTCCAAAGAGTACGATGAGTTTTATGCAGGCAAGGACGTGGAAGATTATCAGCACTTTAACTTTTCCAATGAAGAGCTGACATTGGAAGGCAGTGATGTGATGGATGCAACTGAGATTTCCCTTCCGTTCAGCCATAACCAGTCTACTCTGAAATACAATGCAGATACACAGACATATGATTATTATGAGTATGGCAATGCCCATGTGGATGCAGGCAATGATAATAAAGTGCTGACATTCAAGAATGTCATTATTCAGAATTGTACTTTCCATCAGTATGATGAGAATGGTTATATGATCTACAACTGTATCGATGCCAGCAACCGGGATGGTTATTATGTAACCAATGGAAAGGCTGTTCCGATTACCTGGGCCAAGACCGGGGATACAGAGCCGACACGTTACTTTGATATGGACGGCAACGAAATCAGTATCAATACAGGTAAGACCTATATTACGCTGGTTCCGGATGACGGCTGGAAAGATCTGTCTATTAAATAAGACATTTTCCGGAGCGGCAGAGATACGAAAGTAAAATAAAACAGATTTTCTATTTCCGGGCAGGATTGCATATATATGTAATAAAACTGCCCGGAAATTTTATGCTTTCAGTATTATCAAATCTATCCAACATCATTATCCCTCTTGTGGTCTTTTATATTGTGGCAGAGGGACTTCTCATGAAAACCAATATCTATGAAAACTTTATCAAAGGAGCAAAGGATGGCTTTCTGGTGGTCATCCGTATCATGCCCACTCTGATCGGCCTGATGATGGCAGTGGGTGTTCTGCGGGCTTCCGGCTTTCTGGATTTTATAGGAAAGATCACAGGCGGTCTGACAGATTCCATCGGGTTTCCGTCGGAGCTGATTCCGGTGACTATGATTAAAATGTTTTCCTCTTCTGCGGCAACCGGACTGGTACTGGATATTTTCAAAGAGTTCGGACCGGATTCTTACATAGGGCTGGTTACTTCCATTATGATGAGCTGTACGGAAACTGTGTTTTATACGATGTCGGTTTACTTTATGGCGGCAAAGGTGACAAAGACAAGATTTACTCTGCCGGGAGCCATACTTTGCACCCTGGCAGGTATCATCGCCAGCGTGGTCATAGCGGCAGGCATGGGATAACGGGGATATATGGCACACAGAGAAAAACGGAAAAATCCTTGCGAACTTTATCCGGATGCTGTAAACTGAAAATACTGAAAAAACAAATGTCTTTTAACTGCGGACAGAACGCAGAAGAAGATGGATGGTAAAAGGCAGCCCAAGGGTGACGGAAACGGGCCTGGGTACATGAACGGTACGGAAAGCGGGCTGCCGGAAAAGGATGAGATCAGGGCGGCATATAGAGAATAAGTCTGCCGCATAGTATACAGGGAACAAAAGAAGAAAGGATACTGGATGCAGCGATGAAACTGGGAATCATACTTTTTTGCGTACTTCTTGCGGCGGCTGTCCTGGTGATCTGGCTGATCCGCAGAAAAGGCCGGAGCATTCTGCCGGATGACATGGAAGGGCATGAGTTTGAGCGCTTCTGCGCGGAGCTGTTGGAAGGAAACGGCTTTCAGGAAGTGGAAGTGACCAGAGGCAGCGGAGACTACGGTGTGGATATACTGGCGGAGAAAGACGGTGTTACCTATGCCGTGCAATGCAAACGATATACAGGACCGGTGGGTGTGGCGGCGGTACAGCAGGCCTATGCAGGGCGGGACTATTATGAGAGAATGGTGGGCGTCGTGCTGACCAATCAGTATTTTACGGCGCCGGCTGTGGAAATGGCGCGTAAGCTGAAGATTCTCCTCTGGGACAGAGGCTATCTGGAGGGGATGATGGAGGAAGGACATGATCTGTTACCATGAATGGACATCTGCGCTGGGGATACTTACTCTGGCGGGACAAGAGGATGCAGTTTGTGAGCTCCGTTTCGGCGCAAGCCATGAAACAGACTGGATACCTGGGAAAACAGAACTGCTGACACAGGCAGAGCAGGAACTTGCCGCTTATTTTGCAGGAGAAAGAAAGGTATTTACCATTCCGTATCGTGCCAAAGGGACCCCGTTTCAGATGCGGGTATGGGAGGCGCTGACAAAGATACCGTATGGAGAAGTACGGAGCTATCAGGAGATAGCCAGAGCAGCGGGAAATCCCAAAGCCTGCCGGGCAGTGGGGATGGCCAATCACGCCAACCCGCTCCCCATCCTGGTGCCCTGTCACAGAGTCATCGGCAAAAACGGAAAACTGACCGGATATGGAGGCGGGCTGGAGATTAAGAAGCGGCTGCTTGAACTGGAAGGATTGGATGGATTTCTTTAAAAACCTGGCAGCAGTGCACGTTCTATTGTTTGCGCTGTGAGAAAATATGTGATATAATACTTTGACTCTCAAAGGAAAAGAAAGGATACGGACGCAGGTGGATATCAATGCTGCTTTGAATGAAGTATTCGTCAAAGTGTTTAAGAACATTACCGGAATCGAAGAACGGGCCATCCGGACAGGAGAATATCAGAATGCCACCACAAATGACATGCATGTCATAGAAGCCATTGGCATGGGACAGCCTAAAAATATGACTTCTGTGGCCAGAGCGCTGTCCGTAACCACAGGGACCCTGACGATTTCCGTTAACAGCCTTGTAAAAAAAGGGTTTGTGGAACGGGTCCGGAGTGAAGAGGACCGGCGGGTGGTATTGGTTTCTCTGACGGAAAAGGGGAAACTGGTGTATACAAGACACCGGAAATTTCATGAAGAGCTGGTACAGAATATTGTGAACAGACTGGACGATCAGGAAAAAGTATTGCTGGAAAAGGTGTTGTCCAATCTGAATCAGTATTTTAGGGAAATGCAGAAATAGCACGGATTTGCGAAAGGCAAATCCGTGTTTTTCATTATGAGACAGTCCGACGCAGGCGGAGAATACTGTGAGCAGGATATTTATTTCGACATATTTATTCCAGACGTTTCCACAGGACGGCGAACGGGCAGGGGCCGGTTTCCAGTACCATCTGATGGAAGCGCAGATCGCTGTATGCCTCTCCCCATTTGGCCTTTGCGGCTTCTTTTAACAGTTCAAATTCCAGATAACCCACATAATATTTGGGATAATTAGCTGGTTCTTCCACAATGTATTCGTAAATATTACGGGTGATTTCCGGCTGGGAAATACCGAATTTGCTTAACAGAGCATGGACTTTGTCATAGTCGGCGCCCTTATAGTGTATTTCCAGATCCAGCAGAGAATACAGGCAGAGCTGGATGCTGCGGTTGATGCGCATGGCATCAGCCAGAAGCAGGACATCTTCGGAGCAGTCAGGACTTTGCTCCCGAATCCACTCTTTTCCGTATTCATAGGAAAGCATTTCCACATAAAGCGCCCAGCCCTCGGTATAACCTCCATAGTGCAGCAGGTTCCGGGCCGGATCCACATGGGCTTTCTGCTGGTAGAGATGATAGTAGACAGTCTGGTAGAGATGACCGGGGTAACCTTCATGGGCCAGTGTGGTGTAAAGCTCAAGACCGGCAGGATGGTCCTTTTCGTTTATGTAAATGGAGTTTTCCGAGCAGTCGTCAATGGGCGGCGTCAGGTAAAATGCCGGGCTGGAATAGTCCTCCAGACTGGCAGAGACCGGTTTGACGGTGCAGGAGAGATCGGTGTCCTCCGGAATGGCAGGAAAAGAGCCGTCCATTCTGCTCTGCAGATCTTTCAGATAAACAGTCGGGTCGGCCTGAGGAAATTCATCTTCCGGAGAGACGGCCAGCAGGGCAGGGGACTTTTGGACAAGCTCTGCCAGGGCGCGGGTGTCGGCCTGCAGCCGGGTAACCAAAAGTTGTTCCACTTCATCCAGAGGACGGCTGCACCCGGTAGTCTGTGCAAAAAGAAAGGCATAGTATGCTTTTCCGTCGGGCAGCCCGGCCAGACCGCCGTCATTGGTCCCGCTGCCTTTCAGCAGAAGCATGGCATCTCCCAGAGCTTCATAGGCAGGCATGACGCTGTTTAACAAAAGTGTCTGATTCTGCTGCAGATAACTTTCCTGCTCGGCCGGGGTAAGAAGCTGTCGGTCAAGCAGGCTCTGCAGACGCTCCACAAAGGTGGTATGAAGGAAGTGGGTGCCGTCGGCAAGCTGACCTGCATCCATAATCTGATAGCATTGTTCGATGATTTTATCTGCGGCGGTATCTGACATAAAGAGCCCGGCGTCCGCTTTTTCTTTTTCATACGCGGCGATACCTTCCAGATAGGCCGGTATCTGTGCCAGCAGAGCCAGATAATTTTCCACATCCTGTTTGCTGCGGAAGGTGTATTCTGCCAAAAGGATCGGGAGGCTGGACTGGATGCCGGAGGCAGGAGAAAGCGGTTCGGCGTAATAGGGCCAGTTCTGTTCCTGGCTTTGATTTCTCAGATGCTGTGCCAGCAGGAGATAGAGGAGCCGGGATTCGGTTCTGAAAAACAGAGGTTTTATGCTGCCGACTGTTTTTTCATAGCGGGCCAACTGCAGATATGCCTGTTCCTGTGCTTCTTTGCTGTAGACAGAGAGCTGGGCCGTATCTTCCGATATCCCGTATTGCTCCGGCCATGCCAGAATATAATGCATGCTCAGGGTGTCGCTTTCCAGCTCCCGGCGAAAGAGCGTATCCGTAAAACGATGAAAGCGAAATGCCTGAACACCTGCAAACAGAGGGATGGTTAAGAGTGCGGCCAGAAGCAGGGCAGCCGCTTTAAAAACGCGCCGTTTTTTTGTGAATAGTTTCATAGATCATATGCCTTGTGGTTCTTTAGAAAGAATATATGAAAAAAGAACAGACAATAGCACGTTGACGGAACGGTATTTTTGTTGGAAAATAAGAAAGATCATATGAAAAAAGAGGGATAGTATGGCTGAGAGGCAGAGCAATGAAAAAGTAAAATTCCCGTTAAGGCTGAAAATTGTACTGCTTGTGCTGGTTGCAATCATTCCGCTTCTGGGCATTGCGGTATATTTGATTACGGCGCTGGACAATTATCGGAGCGCTTATGAAAATATTGTCAGCAATATGACGGTTGCCAATAACTATAATCTGGATTTCAAGGAAGAGCTGGATGAAGGAATCTACAAGCTGGCAGTGGGTTATACCTCTTTTGACAGTATCCAGGATGACGGTTCCCTGGAGGATCCCTATGCGCTGATTGGGGAACTGCGGGCAGATTTTACCGATCTGATGGCCATTACCACAGACCGGCAGAGCCGGGTGTGGCTGGAAAGTCTGCTGCGGAATCTGGATACACTGGAGGAGCGGATTGACGATGTGCGGGCCAATGTGGAGCAGGGCGGCAGATATGATGAGAATATGGAGATGCTGGACAACAATGTGTATATTCTGACAGAGTTGATTCAGGATGATATTCAGTATTACATTTATTACCAGACAAGGAGCATCGGCAGTCTGACGGCGCAATTAAATGAACAGGCCTATGATTTTATCCGGCTCTGTATCGGGCTGATCGCCGGTGTGGTTTTGCTGGCGGTGATTGTCAGCTCGCTGATTCTGAAAAGCATCACCCATCCGCTGGAACGTCTGTGCAGAGTGACGGAGCGGATTGCACGGGGAGAATTTACGGTCAGAGCCAGGATCGATACCAGGGATGAGATACGGGCGCTTTCTGACAGTGTGGACGATATGGCGGAAAAGCTGAGAATCATGATCAGCCAGATCAAAGAGGATGAAAGGAAAATGCGGCGTGCGGAGCTGCGCCTTCTGCAAGAGCAGATCAATCCTCACTTTCTGTATAATACGTTGGACACGGTAGTATGGCTGATCGAAGGCAATGAGTTGGATAAGGCGGTCAACATCGTGGTTTCTCTGTCTGAATTTTTCCGGCTGGTACTGAGCCGGGGGCAGGAGTTTATCACGATACGGGAAGAAGAGATGCATATCCGGAGTTATCTGGAGATACAGCAGGTACGTTACAGCGATATCCTGAAATTTGATATTTCCATTGAACCGGAACTGTATCGCTACCGGATTCTGAAGCTGACACTGCAGCCTTTGGTGGAAAATTCTCTTTACCATGGCATCAAATACAAACGTGCGGAGGGACGGATCGAGGTAATCGGAAAAAGAGACGGAAATCTGATCCGGTTTCTGGTCAGGGACAACGGCGTGGGAATGGAAGAAGCGGAGCTTTTAAAGCTGCGGGAGGAGATCAGAAAGCCGTGCAAGGAGACAGAAAAAGGATTTGGACTGGCCAATGTCAATGAGCGGATCCGCATGAATTTCGGTTCGCAGTATGGGATGCAGATTGATTCGGTAAGGCATCAGGGGACTTGTGTCAGCATTACGATTCCTATGGAATGCATGAAACATTCCGGAGAGGCAGGGTAAACATGGGCAAAAAGAGTTGGAGACGGGCAGCGCTGGCAGCGGCAGCGGCACTGCTGCTGTCGGCACAGTATGGCTGCGGCGCATTTGGGGATACGGTGCCGGAGGAGGCCGGGGAATCTGATGCACATACGTATATACAGGGCGGCGAAGAGCTGATCATCGTGGGATTTTCGCAGATCGGCAGTGAGTCCATATGGCGGACGGCCAATACCAGTTCCGTGCAGCGTGCTTTGACTGAGGAGAAGGGATATTTCCTGATCAGCGACAATGCCAGGCAGAAGCAGGAAAATCAGATCAAGGCGATCCGCAGCTACATTTCACAGCGGGTGGATTATATTGTATTTGCTCCGGTCACCGAGAGCGGATGGGATACGGTGCTTAAGGAGGCACAGGATGCAGGGATACCGGTGATTTTGATGGACCGGAAGGCAGACGTGGATGAATCGCTGTATACCACCCGGATCGGAACAGATCTGACAAAAGAGGGGGAAAAGGCGGCCCGGTGGCTGGAAGGGGATCTGAAAGAAAAAAACAGGCTGTATGATGATATTAATATTGTTATACTGCAGGGGACGCTTGGTTCCTCATCAGAGCTGGAGCGGACGGCGGGGTTTGAATCCATTGCCTCCCGGTATGGCAACTGGCATATTCTGGACCGGCAGACAGGAGACTTTACCACAGCCAAGGGAAAAGAAGTGATGACGCAGTTTCTGCAGATGTATCCCGACATCGATGTGGTGGTGTCACAGAATGACGATATGACCTTCGGGGCCATTGAAGCCATAGAGGAAGCGGGCATGACCACGGGAATCGACGGGGACATTACCATTATTTCCTTTGATGCGGTCCGGGGAGCGCTGGAGCTGGTGCAGGCCGGAAAGATCAATGTGGACATTGAGTGCAACCCGGAGCAGGGAGAATATGTGGATATGGTGATACAGATGCTGGAGAGGGGCGAACCGGTGGAAAAGCTCTATATGGTGGAAGAACGGGTGTTTACCCACAGAAATGTGGCAAGGTATCTGGAAGGACGGACCTACTGACGAAAGGAGAGGGCATGTTAAAAGTATTTCTGGTAGAGGATGAGAGCATAGTCAGAGAAGGGCTGCGGGACAACATTATGTGGCAGCAGTATGGCTATCAGTTTGCCGGAGAGGCGGGAGACGGGGAAATGGCGCTGCCTCTGATCCGGAAGGTAAAACCGGATCTGCTGATTACGGATATTAAGATGCCGTTTATGGACGGACTGGCGCTGTCCAGAATCGTCAGTACGGAATTTCCGCAGATGAAGATTCTGATTATCAGCGGTTATGATGAATTTGAATACGCCAGACAGGCGATTTCGGTAGGCGTGGAGCAGTATCTTCTGAAACCGATCACCCGTCATGCGCTCCAGAAGGTATTGACGGAAATCAGGGAAAAAATAGAAAATGAGAGGGCGCAGGAAGATTACCTGGGCAAATTCAAAGAAGAAATGCTGGAATATGAACAGTTTTCCAGAAGGAATTTTTTTGAGAAAGTGTTTGAAGGACACCTTTCCGTACAGGAGATTTATGAGCAGGCCCAGCGGCTGTCGCTGGAGATGGATGCGGAAGGCTATAATCTGGCAATGGTCAGTCTGTGGGAAAAAAGAAATATCCAGGAACGCAGCCAGGACTCCCGCCTGACCGCAGGGAAAAGGGAAGAATTGACCCGGTATTTTCTACGGTATCCGGAATACCTGATGTTCCGATGGAATATCAATACGTATGGGATTCTGATGAAGGGCGAAGAGGAGCAGATGGAGGAACTGAAGAAAAAGTGTCTGGAAAATATAGTCCGTATCTGCTCCGGACATGATGGGGAAATGGAATGGTATCTGGCCATTGGGGAACCTGTGGCGCGTCTGAGCCTTCTGCCACAGGTATACAGTAAGGTGAATCATATGATGTCCTACCGTTTTTTGAAGCCGGGACAGCATATTCTGACAATGGAAGCGGATGAAATGCCTGCTTTCCGTAAAGAAACGGAAGGAAGTTCCCTGGGAGGGGTGGACATTGCCAAAGTGGATCCGGAAATTATTAAAAATTTCCTGATGCGGGGGCAGCTTGAGGAGATTGAGGATTTTGTGGACGGCTATCTGGAAAGCCAGAAAACGGCGCTGCAGTCCAGGATGTTCCGGGACTATCTGGTGCTGAGTATCCGTTTTACCACGATAGCGTTTGTAGAAAAACTGGGATATACCCAGCAGGAACTGCTGGAGCATACCTGCACGGACAATATGCAGAGCATCAGCCTGAGCGTGGAGGAGATGAAGCCTTATATGCTGGAGCTGATGCGCCGTGCCATCGAACTGAGCAACCGGGCGATGGACAGCCAGGGGAAAAAGCTGATCAAAAAAGCAATGGAATATATTGAAGAGCATTATACAAAAGAATCCATATCTCTGAATGAAGTGGCCGGGGCGGTAGAGGTCAGCGCCAATTATTTCAGCACCATGTTCAGTCAGGAGATGGAAATGACATTTACGGAATATGTGACACAGAAACGAATGGAGCAGGCCAAACTGCTGCTGAGGCAGACAGAAAAACATACCGGAGACATCGCCCTGGAGGTGGGATTCCGGGATCCCCATTATTTCAGTTTTGTTTTTAAAAAGACACAGGGCTGTACACCCCGAGAATACCGCAGCGGGGCAAAGGCATAAGCCGGGATAGCATGCTTTTTATTGTTCAGGGAAGGAATCTGTCGGCGCAGGGGGCATCACTGCCTTTGGAGGTAAGGCGCCAGGACAGTTCTTCCGGCCAGACGGTTTCGCCATGTATCATACGGAGCAGGGCAGAGGCGGCCGCCGTACCCATTTCATGTTCCCGATGTGTCAGAGAGGTGATTCTGACAGGACCCAGCTCGCTCATATAGCTGTTGTCAAAGGAAACCACAGAAATATCTTCCGGCACCCGGATTTCTGCGTAGCGCAGTTCCCGGATCAGCCAATAAGCAATTTCGTCGTTCTGACAGATGACGGCAGAGCAGAGACGGGCATTTTTGCGCAGGTAGGATGTGAGGAAGCCGGTATCGGATCTGTGTTCCAGAGCTTCCAGATCTCCGGAGTCATACCAGGCGATCAGTTCGTCGCATACGGGAATGCTGAAATCCCGCAGCGCTGCCGCAAGGCCATAGTAGCGTTCCGGCCCCTGGAGTTCGTCTATTTGAAATATCCCCCCGATACGGCTGTGGCCTCTTTGGATCAGATGCTTTCCCAGCAGATAACCGCCGTAATAATTATCGTCCCGGATATAGACAGAGGCGGGAAAAGACGGGTAATATCCTCCCATAAACAGGATGGAAACTCCCTTTTTGCGCAGTCTTTCATACAGGTCAAGGTTGGGATTTGGCAGCGTGGTTTTTGTACCCTGCGCCAGCAGCCCCCGGACGGCAGAGTCCGCCAGAGTTTCCAGTATCCTGCGTTCCTGGGCGATCTGGAACCCGGTGGAATAGACATCGGTATGATAGCCCTTTTCCCGAAGTACGGCTTTGATATCTGCCAAAAGGGCGGGAGTCGTATATTCTTCCGCGTTGCCGACGATGACGGCGATACGATTTTTCATGGTTCCCAGACCGGTGGAGAAAGAACCGCTGCCGCACCGTTTTTCGATCAGGCCTTCTTCGGCCAGAAGTCTCAGGGCAGAACGGACGGTCTGCCGGCTTACCTGATATTGTGCGCAGAGACTGTTTTCGGAAGGCAGTTTGTAAACATGTCCCGTATGGTCCAGAATCTGTTCCCGGAGACGGTCGGCAAGACGAATGTATTTTGCAGACATATAAGCAGTTCTCCTTTCTCAGGGATGAAGGCATCATACCATATCGGTACCAGGGGTTCAACCATTTTCCGGGACATAAAAATTTCCTGTCGGTTTCCGGCAATTTGCGGGCGGCATGTACCAGTTTCGTTTTCCGGCGGAAAATAACGACATGGAACAGGATGAAAAATGAACGAAATATGAACAAATAAGAAAAGTGACAGGGAAGAAAAATGAAAAAACAGGTAAATTTTTAAGTGTATATGAAGGAAAAAAGAGCAAAATTCATAAAAAATCCCACTTTTCTAAAATAAAAATGAACAAAAAAGAAAATCTGTACTATTTTTCAATTGGAATATCAAAACCTGTATTGGATATAGTGACAAACATAAAAAAACAGAGGAATCTTTCATTGACTACGGAAGAAGTTTATGAAAAAATAGAATTACAAACGGCGGTTACGCCGGAAAAGAAAGGGAGGATATTTACATGTTAAGAAAGAAGTTGGCAGTATTACTTGCTACAGCTATGGTTGCGGCATCTATCGTTGGATGCGGCGGCGCAGATCAGGCAGCAGCACCTGCAGAGGAAGCTCCTGCAGCAGCGGACGATGCGGCAGCAGATGACGCAGCACCTGCAGAGGATGCAGCAGATGACGCAGCAGAGGCTCCTGCAGCAAGCGGTGACGTAATTACAGTTGGTTATGCACAGGTTGGACATGAGTCTGACTGGCGTACAGCCAATACCCAGAACTATCAGGATGTATTCAGCGCAGAGAACGGTTATGAACTCAGCCTGATCGACTGCGACAATGACAATGCTGTTCAGTTGGAAGCAGTTCGTAACTTTATTACACAGCAGCTTGACTATATCGTAATCGCTCCGATCGAGACAGCAGGCTGGGATACAGTTCTTCAGGAAGCACAGGATGCAGGCATCCCGGTTATCATCGCTGACCGTGAGATTGATGCAGACGCTTCTCTGTATGATGCATGGGTAGGAACCAATACCAAGAACGAAGGCGTTACAGCAGGTAACTGGCTGGCAGAGTATCTGGATGGCAAGGAAGCTAACATTCTGATCATCGAAGGTTCTGTAGGTGCATCCGCAGCACTTGGCCGTTCCGAAGGTTTTGACGAAGTAGCAGCACAGCACAGCGAGTGGAAGATTCTGGATCATCAGTCCGGTGACTTTACACAGGATGGCGGACAGGAAGTTATGGAATCCTTCATCAAGTCTTACGAAGGACAGTTCAACGTAGTTGTATGCCACAATGACAACGAAGCATACGGTGCAATGGACGCAATGGATGCAGCAGGTATTACATATGGTGTTGACGGCGACGTAATCATCATTTCCTTTGATGCTACACATGACGGATTACAGTACACTCTGGATGGCAAGATCAACTGCAACGTAGAGTGCAACCCGATTCAGGCAGCAGTTGTTGCAGAAGTAATTCAGAAGATGCAGAACGGTGAAAGCTTCGAAGCTACCACACTGGTAAACGATGAAGCATTCGTTGCACCTGGAATTGAAAGCCAGTACGCTACAACAATGACTGAAGAAATATTAGCAGGCCGCGCTTACTAAGATTTAGCGTATTCTGACAGGTAGGGAGGGATTCCTGATGGGTTCCCTCCTTATTTTATAAGTACCATACAAAAGCTGCAGCGCAAGTATGATGGGGAAACAGGAGGTAGAAGGATGGATAGTAATATCGCTTTGACGATGCGGGGGATCTGTATGACATTCCCAGGGGTAAAAGCCCTGGACAATGTGGATTTCACATTGCGCAAGGGTGAGATTCGGGCGCTGATGGGGGAAAACGGCGCAGGCAAATCGACTCTGATCAAATGTCTGACAGGGGTTAACAAGTTTGAAGCGGGGGAGATTCATGTAGACGGAATCGAAGGCGCCATTGTGAACAAAGATACGATGGATGCCCAGAATAAGGGAATTTCCACAGTGTATCAGGAGGTTAATTTATGTCCTAACTTATCGGTAGCGGAAAACCTGTATATCGGACGGGAGCCTCTGACAAAGATCAAAACCGTAGACCGCCGCAAGATGAATCAGATGGCGGCGCAGTTGATGAAAGATCTGGACCTGGACATTGAAGTGACACAGAATCTGGAAAATTATTCACTGGCATTGCAGCAGATGATTGCAATTGCCCGTGCTGTCGATATGAAGAGCAAGGTTCTGATTCTGGATGAACCGACATCCTCTCTGGATGATAAAGAAGTGGAAATGCTGTTTAAAATGATGCGTTCACTTCGGGAACAGGGAGTGGGGATCATATTTGTAACACATTTCCTGGAGCAGGTATATGAAGTGTGCGACGGTATTACCGTGCTCCGGAACGGAACGCTGGTAGGGGAATATACAGTGGAAGAGCTGCCCAGGGTGAAACTGGTAGCGGCTATGATGGGTAAGGATTTTGACGATCTGGCTTCTATCAAGCCGGAGGGCAGCGGCGACCTGTCGCATGCGCCTCTGGAAATAGAGGCAAAAGGACTCAGCCATGCAGGTAAGATCAAACCCTTTGACCTGGATATCCACAAAGGCGAGGTCGTGGGTCTGACCGGACTTCTGGGAAGCGGCAGAAGTGAACTGGCAAGGACTATTTACGGCGCTGACCGTGCACAGAGCGGTACGTTAAAGGTAGATGGCAAAGAAGCAAAAATTAAAAATCCCATTGATGCCATGAATCTGGGCATGGGACTTTTGCCGGATGACAGAAAGGCAGAAGGTATTATCGGGGATTTGTCCGTAAGGGAAAACATTATTCTTGCCATGCAGGCAAAAGCCGGAATCTTTAAACGGATTCCTATGGCAAAACAGATCGAGATTGCGGATCAGTACATAGAGATGCTCAGCATCAAGACGGCAACCCGCGAAACACTGATCAAACAGCTTTCCGGCGGCAATCAGCAGAAAGCGATTCTGGCCAGATGGCTGGCGACAAACCCGGACTTCCTGATTCTGGATGAACCTACAAGAGGTATTGACATCGGTACCAAAACGGAGATTCAGAAACTGGTGATCAAACTGGCGCAGGAAGGCAAGAGTCTGATCTTTATTTCCTCCGAGATCGAGGAAATGTTACGTACCTGTAACCGTATGGCAGTTCTGCGCGACGGCTCCAAAGTGGGCGAGATATCGGCGGACGAGATGAGCCAGGAAGGCGTAATGCAGGCTATCGCAGGAGGTGGAAAGAGTGAGTAAATTAAAAAGTTTAACCAAAAAACAATTATTCCTGCCGATTTTCAGTATGCTTCTTGTTATGCTGATCAATGTGATTTATGATATTGCATGCGGCAATGCACCCCTTTCGTTTTTTCAGATCCTGATTAAAAACGGTGTTTTATATGGACGTCTGATTGATGTACTGAACCGCGGCAGTGAGATCGCCATACTGGCAATCGGCATGACGCTGGTGGTATCTTCTTCTGCAGGTACTGATATTTCTGTGGGTTCTGTCATGAGTTTGTCCGGCGGTTTCTGCTGTATGCTCCTTGCAGGATATGGGGTGGCCAGAGCCAATTCATATGCGCTGCCACTTTGGGTAGGGCTTCTGGGCGGTGTGCTGATCGCATGTGTATGCGGCCTTTTCAATGGTTTCCTGGTAGCATATCTGAATATTCAGCCTATGGTTGCCACTTTGATTCTGTGGTCGGCCGGACGCGCCATCGGTCTGCTGCTCTGTAACAGCCAGATCGTATATGTTCGTGTACCTTCTTTTCAGGTATTCGGATCTTATGTGGGCATTCTTCCCACCCCGATACTGATTGCGGCAGTCTGCATTGCTGTTGCCGCGCTGGTTTTACGCTTTACGGCGCTTGGCACCTTTATTCAGAGCGTGGGTATCAATAAAAAAGCAGCCAGAATATCTGGGTTCAATTCTGCCAAGATTATTCTGATTACTTATGTGATCTGCGGATTCTGCGCAGGTATTGCCGGGTTGACGGCAACTTCCCGTATCTACTCTGCTGATACCAATAACATCGGGCTGAACATGGAGCTGGATGCTATTTTGTCGGTTGCTCTGGGCGGCAACAGTCTGGGCGGCGGCAAGTTCAATCTGGCCGGTTCTCTGATTGGCGCTTATACGATTCAGGCCATTACCACCACCATGTACGCGCTGGGTATTTCTTCCGCGCAGGCGCCTGTATTCAAGGCGATTGTGGTTATCCTGATCGTTGTACTGCAGGCGGATCCTGTTAAGGACTACTTCAAGAAGTTGTCCGCTAAAAAAGCGGCAAAGGAGGCGAAGGCAGCATGAAAAAAACAAAACTGAACGGCAACAGCTTATTGCTTGTGATTACCATTGTATTATTTTTTGTCATGTATCTGGGCGGATGCCTGGTGTACTCTGCAAAAGGCTTTGCGCATTTACAGAACTTTTTGAATATTCTGATCAACAATGCGGGTCTGATCTGTGTGGCCAGCGGTATGACATGTGTCATGCTGACCGGCGGAATCGATATTTCGGTAGGTTCTCTTGTGGCAGTGGATTGTATGTTTCTTGCAGTGGGCATTGAACAGTGGGGCATGAGCAGCCCGCTTCTGATGGTTCTGGTACTGATTATGGGCCTGGTATTCGGGCTGGCGCAGGGTTTCTGCGTGGCATATTTGAAAATTCAGCCCTTTATCGTAACGATGGCAGGTATGTTCTTTGCCAGAGGTATGACAGCGGTGCTCTGTACAGATCAGGTAAGTATTGTCAGCGACCCTTTGTTTACCAAACTGTCCTCTACAAAGATCAACATACCCTTCGGCGGCTATGTAAATAAAAAAGGCATTTATCAGGTACCGTATATCCGGGCTTCTGTACTGGTGGCTCTGCTGATTGTAGTTCTGATCTTCCTGATGCTCAGATACACCCGTTTCGGACGCAGCCTCTATGCGGTAGGCGGAAATCAGCAGTCTGCCACATTGATGGGACTGAATGTAAAGTCCGTTACGATGCGTGCCTATGTGCTGAACAGCTTTTTGACTTCCATCGGCGGTATCTGCTACTGTCTGAATACCATGTGCGGTACGACTCAGCAGGCAACCGGTATGGAAATGGATGCGATTTCCTCGTCGGTTATCGGCGGCACATTGCTGACCGGCGGTGTGGGAAATGTCGTTGGTTCTTTGTTTGGTGTGCTGATCAACGGAACGATTTCCAGTCTGGTAAAGACCAATGGTAAGCTGATCAGTTCCTGGGCCAACATTATCACAGCGATTCTGCTCTGCTTCTTTATTGTGCTGCAGGCAATTTTTGCAAAGGTAAAAGAGGCCAAGAAAGCATAACTATAGTTTATGATGCAGTAAACAATAGAAAGTGGGGTTCGTTTTGATCACTTTCTATTGTCATGGATAAAACAGCAGTCATCCCGTTATGGGGGTGGCTGCTGTTTTGATGTGGGCAGGTCCGACGTTGTAGAATGGACAGGATTTTGATATACTGGTATCAGAAAAAGAAAAACGGAGGTATCATATGTCACAGAAAAAAGCAAATACGGACGGAAAAATTCCCACGAAATATCTGTTGCCCAAGTTTTCGCTGACCATCAAGGTGGTGGTGGGCTTTTATCTGCTGTATACATCATACGAACTGATGGACGGCGTTGTGGGCGGCGAAGGCAGGGACAAATATCTGCTTGGTGCATTTATGATAGGATTTGCGGTTGCAGGGATTTTGCTTATCTTTCTCAGTGGACGGGCGTTGCTGCAGGGCCGGTATGTGGGCGGTGCATTGGATGCAGGCGATGAGGAGGACGGCAGCCCGGAAATACCCGCAGGAGGCGCGGCAGAGACAGATGAAGGAACAGAAACTGCTGCTTCCGGTCAGGAGACGGGCAGGAAACAGGAATAGGATCAGCCGGAATAAGTCAGGCTCGCGGCTTTATGGAATATGTATACACAATTGGGGGGGGGAGTTGTACACATACAACTTGGAGAAAATGTACACATTTTTTCAGAAAAAGTGTTGACAAATCGACAATAGTGCTATATGATATTGATACACGCATAGGACAGAGTTTTCGGAAATGGTGGAAAAGATGCTGTGGGGATTGGTCTGATCGATATAAAAATTATACAAAGCGCACAAAGAGAAGAAATACTTCTTTGCAAAAAGTCCCCGTAAAGCAGATGGAATGTACAAAACCATACAACTTGTATGGATTGTAGATACAACTTTTTCAAAATTTTATCATTCAGGGAGGAAAAGACATGAAAAAGAAACTTTTGGGCGCATTGCTCAGCGTAGCGATGGTTGCGGCTCTGTTAACAGGCTGCGGTAACAGCGGCAGCGGAGATGCACCGGCAAGTGCTCCGGCAGCAGAAGGCGAAGCAGAGGCAGAAGCTCCGGCAGCAGAAGGCGAAGCAGAGGCAGAAGCTCCGGCAGCAGAAGCAAATGGCAAGAAGGTTGGTGTGGCAATGCCTACCCAGTCATCTGAAAGATGGATTAATGATGGCGCTAACATGAAAGCACAGCTTGAGAGCCTTGGTTATGAAGTAGACCTTCAGTATGCAGAGGATGATGTACAGGCACAGGTTTCTCAGATTGAGAATATGATCGCAAGCGGCGCTAACTGTCTGGTTATCGCTTCCATCGACTCTTCCGCATTGGTTAATGTAGAAGCACAGGCTAAAGAAGCAGGTATCCCGATTATCGCATATGACCGTCTTTTGATGGATACAGACGCAGTTTCCTACTACGCAACATTCGATAATAAGGGTGTTGGTACAGCAATCGGTAAATATATCGAAGAAAAGAAAGATCTGGCAAACGCTACAGAGTCTTACACAATTGAGTTCTTCATGGGTTCTCCTGATGACAACAACGCTCATATGTTATATGACGGTCTGATGGAAGTCCTTCAGCCGTATCTTGACAATGGCACACTGGTATGCAAGTCCGGCAGAACCTCTTTTGATGATACCTGTATTTTAAGATGGTCTCAGGAAACAGCACAGCAGAACTGCGAGAACTATCTGACAGGTTTTTATGCTGACGAAGATCTTGACATCTGTGCAACTGCATTTGACGGTTTCGCATATGGCTGTAAGGCTGCTCTGGAAGGTGCAGGCTATACATCTGAAAACTGGCCTCTGGTAACAGGACAGGATGCAGAGCTGATGGCTACCAAGAACATCATTTCCGGTTCTCAGACAATGTCTATCTACAAAGATACACGCCTTCTGGCTGAGAAGTGCGTAAGCATGGTACAGGCAGTTCTGGAAGGAAAAGAGCCTGAAATCAACGATACAGATCAGTACAACAACGGCGTAATCACAGTTCCTTCTTATCTGTGCACACCGGTAGCAGTTGACGTAGACAACTACAAAGAAATCATCGTAGACGGCGGATATTACACAGAAGAACAGTTGGCTGAGTAATACAATTCCATTCCGTAATTAAAAAAGTTATGATAGGGTGGCGGCAGGAAAAGCTGCCGCCCTTTTTGAATCTGTGGAGGATTCATAGAATCATAAGATAAGAAATCAAAGAAAAGGAGCTGAGAAAATGTCGGATTACATCTTGGAGATGAATCATATTACGAAAGAATTTTCGGGCGTTAAGGCTTTGAATGATGTTAATCTGAAAGTAAAACGCGGCGAGATTCATGCGTTGTGCGGGGAAAACGGCGCCGGTAAATCAACGCTGATGAATGTTCTGTCAGGCGTTTACCCCCACGGTACATATTCAGGTGACATTGTGTACAAAGGCGAAACCTGTAATTTCCACAACCTGCGCGACAGTGAAGCAAAGGGTATCGTAATTATTCATCAGGAGTTGGCGCTTAGTCCCAATCTCTCTGTAGCTGAAAATGTATTCCTCGGAAACGAGCAGACTTCCGCCAAAGGGATCATCGACTGGACCAGGACGAGAAAAAAAGCCCAGGAAATGCTTGAAAAAGTCGGACTGGAACACGAGGACGTGAATGTTCAGGTAAGTACACTTGGTGTTGGCAAACAGCAGTTGATTGAAATTGCGAAAGCGATGGCGAAAAAGGTAGAGCTTCTGATTCTGGATGAACCTACCGCAGCCCTGAATGATGAAGAAAGCCGGAAACTGCTGGATATTATGCTGGAACTGAAGAAACAGGGTGTTACCTGTATTATCATTTCCCATAAGCTGAACGAGATCGAATACGTCTGCGATGCAGTAACCGTTATCCGTGACGGACAGTCCATTGAAACGATTATCAAGGGCGTGGATGAATTTACAGAGGACCGTATCATCAAAGGTATGGTGGGACGTGAACTTACAAACCGGTATCCGGCACGTGAAGGGGTTACTCTGGGAGATACGATTTTTGAAGTAAACAACTGGAATGTATTCCATCCCGATGACGGCAACCGTCAAATGCTGAAAAATATAAATATCAGTGTAAAAGCGGGAGAAGTGGTAGGGCTGGCAGGCCTGATGGGCGCCGGCAGAACAGAATTTGCCATGAGCCTTTTCGGACACAGTTATGGTCAGAAGATCAGTGGTACTGTAAAAATCAATGGCAAAGAGGTCCAGTTAAAGACAGTCAAGGATGCCATTGACAATAAGCTGGCATATGTGTCTGAGGATCGTAAAACATATGGCCTGGTGCTGATTAATGATATCAAGGAAAATATGGCAATGGCAGCACGGCCCAAGTTCTTTTCCAGTCATGGCGTGATCAACGGCAATGATGAAATCCTGGCCGCCGAAGAATATAAAAAACGAATCAATATCAAAGCAAATTCCATCGAGCAGGTAGTCGGCTCTCTGTCAGGCGGTAATCAGCAGAAAGTTGTCCTTGCAAAATGGATGCTGACACAGCCGGATGTACTGATATTGGATGAACCTACCCGTGGTATTGATGTAGGTGCGAAATACGAGATCTATTGTGTCATCAATGACCTTGCAAAAGCCGGTAAGGCAGTCATTGTTATTTCTTCCGAAATGCCGGAGATCATCGGTACCTGTGACAGAGTTTATGTAATCAATGAAGGTGAGATTGCAGGCGAACTGACAAAAGAAGAAGTAACACAGGAAAAGATTATGCAATGTATTATGGCTCATAATAGAAAGGAAGATGGAAATGAATAACAAAAAAGAAGTTAATCTGGATATGAAGCAATATGGTATGTTCCTTGCCCTTATTGCAATTTATTTGATTTTTGCTGTTATGACAGGCGGAAAAAACCTTTCTCCCGCCAACATCAACAACCTGATTATGCAGAACGGATACGTTGTAATACTGGCAGTCGGCATGCTTCTCTGCGTACTGACCGGTAACGTGGATCTGGGCGTTGGTTCTGTTGTTGCCGTAACAGGCGCGGCTGCTGGTATTGTTATGGTTGACTATAAGATGAATATGTGGGTTGCCATTATTGCAGCGCTGGTGATCGGCCTTATCATTGGTATGTTTGCAGGTTTCTTTATTGCATACCTGGGCATCCCGCCTTTCGTAGTAACGCTGGCTACCATGCTGATGGGCCGTGGCCTTACCTATACTGTGCTGCAGGCACAGACAAAGGGACCTTTGCCGGATAACTTTGTATTCATCGGTGCAGGTTTCCTTCCCACCATTAAAGTTCCGTTTGGTGACGGTACAATGGATCTGGTTAGTATCATTGTGGCAGCAATCGTATCAGTGATACTTGTTTTAAGCGAGTTAAAGAGCATCGCAACAAAGAAAAAATATAACTTTGCCACCAATCCCATGTGGCAGACCGCTGTGAAAGAAGCGGTTATGCTCGTAATCGTATGGTTCTTCTTCTACAAATTGTCACGCTATAACGGACTGCCTTTTGTCCTTTTGATTATGGCAGTTCTGGTAGGCGCCTATGCGTTTATCACAAGCAAGACAGTGGCAGGCCGCCAGATTTATGCATTGGGCGGCAACCGCAAAGCTGCGAACCTTTCTGGTATTGACACAAAGAAGGTATTTTTCTGGGTATATACCAACATGGGTATTCTGAGTGCACTGGCTGGTATCGTGCTTTCCGCACGTAATGCATCTTCCACACCGAAGGCCGGTGACGGATTTGAAATGGACGCAATCGCATCCTGCTATATCGGTGGTGCGGCTGTAGCCGGTGGCGCCGGTACGATTACAGGTGCTGTTGTAGGTGCGTTTATCATGGGTATTCTGAACAACGGTATGTCCCTTTACGGATGGTCCACAGATATCCAGAAGATTGTAAAAGGCGCCGTACTTCTGGGCGCTGTTACAGTTGACGTAATCTCCAAGAATAAGAAGAGCTGATTGGCTGGAAAAGCCTGAACATTGAGTAAGGGGATGAAGGCTGCTGATGTGACGACTGTCCCATAAGCAGCCTTTTGGGTATTTGAGGAAATGGCTGAAAACATACCTAAATACAGGGAGCTTGCAGAGTGGATACAAAGACAGATCGAAATGAAAAAACTGCTTCCCGGAGAAAAAATGTATTCGGAAAACGAACTCAGTCAGATGTTCGGGTTGAGCAGACAGACTGTACGCCATGCGATTGATATGTTGGAAGCTGACGGGATCGTAAAACGGGTGCGGGGCAGCGGGACATTTATTCGGGAGAATCTGTTTGTGGAAGGCCCTGCCGGAAGAAACAGGATTGCAGTCGTTACGACGTATCTGGACAATTATATTTTTCCAAAAACGATTCAGTCGATTGAGCATGTATTGTTTAAAGAAGGATATTCTGTGCAGATTGCGTTTACCAACAATCTGGTCAACAGAGAACGGACGATTCTGGAGGACATTCTGGAAAAGGATGAGGTGGCGGGACTGATTGTGGAGGCAACCAAAAGTGCGCTTCCCAATTTGAACCTGCCCTATTATCAGGAAATACAAAAAAGAAAAATACCGGTTCTGTTTATCAACAGTTTTTATCCTCTGCTGAACGCACCGCATGTTACCATGAACGATAAGCAGGCCGGGAAACTGGCCACGGCGTATCTGATCGAAAAAGGTCATCGCAATATTTCCGGTATATTCAAACTGGACGATGGCCAGGGACATCTGCGGTATGCAGGGTTTATGGAGGCGCTGCATGAGGCGGGGATCGCCTGGGATGAGTCACGAATCTTGTGGGTGGATACAGAGGATATTAAAGATTTTTCCAAGCTGCAGGCCAAGATCAGGGACCGGCTGGAAGGGTGCAGCGCTCTGGTTTCCTACAATGATGAAGTGGCGTTTGCCCTGATGCAGGTGCTGGGAAAAATGGGAATCCGTGTTCCTGAGGATTTGTCCATTGCCAGCATTGATGATTCCGAACTGGCGGTACTGGGAAATGTGAAACTCACATCGATTCCGTATCCAATGGAAAAGCTGGGCTGGAAAGCAGCGGGCAATCTGTTGGAAATGATAAAGAATCCAGGGTTTGACGGCAATTATGAATTTGAACTGCATATTACGGAGCGGGATTCTGTCCGGGACATGCAGGCTCAAAAGACATGATGTCTGTCCTGGTGACATAGGATACTATTGTTAAGAAATAACAGGAGGTAACAAACATGAAAGCAGCAACAAATTACAAATTCTGGTTTTGCACCGGCTCTCAGGATTTATATGGGGATGAATGCCTGAGACATGTGGCAGAGCACTCGGCTAAAATCGTGGAAGGGCTGAATGCAGGCGGGAAGCTGCCCTTTGAGGTGGTGCTGAAGCCCACTCTGATCGATCAGGCTTCTATCAGAAAGACCTTTAATGATGCCAACAACGATGCAGAGTGTGCAGGTGTGATTACCTGGATGCATACATTTTCACCGGCAAAAATGTGGATCATCGGCCTGCAGGAATATAAGAAACCTCTGTGCCATCTGCATACACAGTTCAATGAAGAGATTCCGTATGATACGATGGACATGGATTTTATGAATGAGAATCAGTCCGCACATGGTGACAGAGAATATGGCCATATTGTAAGCCGCATGGGAATCGAGAGAAAGGTGATCGTAGGACACTGGGCGGATGTGCGCGTACAGGAAAAGCTGGGAAGCTGGATGCGTACAGCCATCGGCGTTATGGAATCTTCTCATATCCGTGTATGCCGCTTTGGAGATAACATGAATAATGTGGCGGTAACAGAAGGCGATAAAGTGGAAGCACAGATCAAGTTCGGATGGGAAATTGACCATTACAATGTAAATGACCTGGTGGAATTTGTGGATGCTGTGTCTGAAGGGGATGTGAATGCTCTGACAGATGAATATTACAGCAAATATGAAGTGGCTCTGGAAGGCAGAGATGAAGGAGAGTTCAGAAAGCATGTGGCTGTGCAGGCGCAGATTGAAATCGGTATGGAGAAGTTTTTGGAGGACGGCAATTATCAGGCATTTGTGACACATTTCGGCATGCTGGGCGGACTGAAGCAGTTACCGGGACTTGCTGTACAGAGACTGATGGAAAAAGGCTACGGCTTCGGCGGTGAGGGTGACTGGAAAACCGCTGCTATGGACCGTCTGATCAAAATTATGACAGCAGGCATTCCTGATGCAAAGGGAAGTTCCTTTATGGAGGATTATACATATAACTTTGTACCCGGAAAAGAGGGTATCATTCAGGCGCATATGCTGGAAGTATGCCCGGCTATCGCAGAGGGACCCATTACCATGAAATGTCAGCCTCTTTCCATGGGTAACAGAGAGGATCCGGCACGTATCGTATTCCAGGCAAAGGAAGGCAGCGGCATTGCCACATCCCTGATTGATCTGGGCCACAGATTCCGCCTGATTATCAATGCGGTTGACTGCAAGAAAGTAGAGAAACCGCTTCCCAAGCTTCCGGTGGGTATCAATTACTGGACGCCCCAGCCTGATCTGTATACAGGAGCGGAAGCATGGATCCTGGCAGGCGGTGCGCATCATACCGCATTCACCTATGATCTGAGCGTAGAGCAGATGGTGGACTGGGCGGCTGCAATGGGCATTGAAAGCGTTGTAATCGACAAAAATACGACCATCAGAGATCTGAAGAACGAACTGAGATGGAATGAACTGGCGTTCAGATTTTAGATAAAAGAAGGAGGAGTATTCCATGAGCGTGGATAAAAATACAGCAAAGAGCACGATTGAAGCCGGTAAGGCGGTACTTGGCATCGAATTTGGCTCTACCCGCATCAAAGCTGTACTGGTAGGAGAGGACAATGCGCCCATCGCTTCCGGCAGCTATGACTGGGAAAATGACTATGTGGACGGTATCTGGACCTATAGTCTGGATAAAATTCATACAGGACTGCAGGATTGCTATAAGAGCCTGACAGAAGATGTGAAGGCACAGTATGGGGTAAGCATCAAATCTCTTGGCGCGATCGGTTTCAGCGCCATGATGCACGGCTATATGGCATTTGATAAAGACGGTGAACTCCTGGTGCCGTTCCGGACCTGGAGAAACACCATCACAGAGCAGGCCTCCGAAGAGCTGACAAAGCTGTTCCAGTATCACATTCCTCAGAGATGGAGCATTGCCCATCTGTATCAGGCATTTCTGAACAAAGAGGAGCATGTGAAAGATATTACGTTTATGACCACGCTGGCAGGTTATATTCACTGGAAACTGACCGGTGAGAAGGTATTGGGCGTAGGCGAAGCCTCCGGTATGTTCCCCATTGATATCGAGACAGGGGACTTTAATCAGAAGATGATCGGACAGTTTGACGAAGTGACGACTTCGGGCGGATTTTCCTGGAAACTGAAAGATATCCTTCCCAAAGTGCTGACGGCAGGTGAGGACGCAGGTAAGCTGACGGACGCAGGTGCAAAGTTCCTGGATGTAAGCGGTGAACTGGAGGCAGGGATCCCGCTGTGCCCTCCGGAAGGTGACGCAGGCACCGGCATGGCGGCAACCAACAGTGTGGCAGTACGTACCGGTAATGTTTCTGCCGGCACCAGCGTATTCGGCATGATCGTACTGGAAAAAGAACTTTCGAAAGTACATGAAGAGATTGATCTTGTAACCACGCCCAACGGTCATCTGGTGGCTATGGCACACTGCAACAACTGTACTTCTGATCTGAATGCCTGGGTAAACATCTTCAAAGAGTTTGCAGAGAGCTTCGGCATTGATGTGGATATGAACAAGCTGTTCGGTACGCTTTACAATAAGGCGCTGGAAGGGGATGCCGACTGCGGCGGTCTGCTGGCATACAATTATTTCTCAGGAGAGCATATTGTGGGGATGGAAGAAGGCAGGCCCCTGTTTGTCCGTACTCCCAATGCCAGGTTCAGCCTTGCCAACTTTATGAGAGTGAATCTGTTTGCATCTCTGGGCGTATTAAAGACCGGACTGGATATTCTGTTCAAGGAAGAAGGCGTTCAGGTAGACGAGATTCTGGGACATGGCGGACTGTTCAAAACAAAAGGTGTGGGACAGAGGATCCTGGCGGCAGCCATCAACACCCCTGTTTCTGTTATGGAAACAGCCGGAGAGGGCGGTGCATGGGGTATTGCACTGCTGGCTTCTTATATGATTCACAAAGAAGGCGGGGAAACTCTGGATGCTTTCCTGAACAGAGCAGTATTTGCAGGTGAGAAAGGAAGCCGTATTGAGCCGGATGCGGCAGATGTGGCCGGCTTTGATACCTTTATTGAACGTTATACAAAGGGTCTGCCGATTGAGCGGGCAGCCATTGACTTTCTGAACTAGAAATCGGAAGGCAAAAATGCTGCAGCCAGGCATTTTGCAGGACAGACGAAGGGACAGACAGCGAGAGGCAGCAAAAAGGTAAGGGAAAAGGCTGTCTGGCTGCAGCATTAATATTTGGAAGGGAGAGTCGCTTAACAATGTTAGAAGAACTGAAAAAAGAGGTATATGAAGCCAATATGCTACTTCCCAAGTATGGTCTGGTTACTTTTACCTGGGGAAATGTAAGCGGGATTGACAGAGAACAGGGCTTGTTTGTCATCAAACCCAGTGGAGTGGACTATGACAAGCTGACCTGGGAAGATATGGTAGTGGTGGATCTGAATGGCAATAAGGTGGAAGGAAACTATAAGCCCTCATCTGATACACCGACACATGTGGAAATCTATAAGGGATTTCCGGAAGTGGGCGGCGTAGTGCATACCCATTCTTCCTGGGCGACCAGTTGGGCGCAGGCAGGCAGAGGAATACCCTGTTATGGAACCACGCATGCCGATTATATGTATGGGGAGATTCCCTGTGTCAGGAATCTGACCAAAGAGGAAATTGATGCAGGATATGAAGTCAATACAGGTGTGTTGATCGTGAATTACTTTAAGGAAAATCAGATCGATGTGACAGCAATGCCTGCCGTACTCTGCAAAAATCATGGTCCCTTCACCTGGGGTAAGGATGCACATGAAGCGGTGCACAATGCGGTAGTACTGGATGAGGTTGCCAAGATGGCTGCCCGTTGTGAAATGATCAATCCGAAAAATAAGCCTGCGCCGCAGGAGCTGCAGGATAAACATTATTTCCGGAAACATGGCGCGAATGCGTATTATGGGCAGAACACATAATAAGACAGGCTATGGACGCAGAGCCAGGAGTGTGCTACAGTAAAAGAAGCAGAATATATATCATGGAGGACAAGGTTATGGACAAACTGGAATTAGCAAAAAAAGCTAATGAAGTGCGTAAAGGTATCGTAACGGCAGTACATAGTGCGAAAGCGGGACATCCCGGTGGATCACTCTCTGCTGCAGATATGTTTACTTATCTTTATTTTGAGGAAATGAACATCGATCCGGCAAATCCTAAGATGGCGGACAGGGACAGATTCGTACTGTCTAAAGGACATACGGCGCCGGGGCTGTATTCCGTGCTTGCAAACAGGGGATATTTCCCGGTAGAGGACTTAAAGACACTGCGTAAGCTGGGCTCTTATCTGCAGGGACATCCGTGTATGCAGGAAACGCCGGGTGTGGATATGTCCAGCGGTTCTCTGGGACAGGGACTTTCCGCGGCTACCGGTATGGCGCTGGCAGGAAAGATGGATCAGAAATCCTATCGGGTATACTGCCTCTGCGGCGACGGCGAGATTCAGGAAGGCCAGATCTGGGAAGCAGCTATGTTTGCAGGACACAGAAAGCTGGACAATCTGGTGGTGATCGTGGACAACAACGGACTGCAGATCGACGGCAAAATCGAGGATGTATGCTCTCCTTATCCGATCGACAAGAAATTTGAAGCCTTCAATTTCCATACCATTAACATCAATGGCAACGATATGGATGAAATTGCAGCAGCGATGAAGGAAGCAAGAGAGACTAAGGGACAGCCCACAGCCATTATTATGAAAACTGTAAAGGGCAAGGGTGTATCCTTTATGGAAAACAATGCAGGCTGGCATGGAAAAGCGCCTAATGATGAGGAATATAAAACGGCTATGGCAGACCTTGATAAAATCGGAGAAGAACTGGGAGGTGCAAACTAATGGCTGACGTAAAGAAAATAGCAACAAGAGAAAGCTACGGCAATGCACTGGCTGCATGCGGTGAAAAATATCCCAATCTGGTTGTGCTGGATGCTGACCTGGCAGGCGCTACAAAGACAGGTGTCTTTCAGAAGGCATTTCCGGACCGCCATATTGACTGTGGTATTGCAGAGTGTAATATGACCGGCATTGCAGCAGGACTGGCTACCTGCGGCAAGGTTCCTTTTATCAGTTCCTTTGCCATGTTTGCGGCAGGCCGGAATTTTGAGCAGGTAAGAAATTCCATCGGTTATCCCCATCTGAATGTGAAGATCGGTGCAACGCATGCAGGGATTACGGTAGGTGAGGATGGTGCAACCCATCAGTGCAATGAGGACATCGCTTTGATGCGGACCATTCCCGGAATGACTGTTATCGTACCCTCTGATGATGTGGAAGCAAAGGCGGCAGTAGAGGCGGCAATCAATTTTGACGGTCCTGTTTATCTGCGGTTTGGCCGTGCGGCAGTGCCGGTGATCAATGGTGGAGAGGACTATCAGTTCCAGATCGGTAAGGGTGTGGTTCTGAAAGAAGGAAAAGATGTGACCATCATTGCTACAGGGACCTGTGTTTCCGGAGCATTGGAAGCAGCAGAAAAGCTCTCGGCAGATGGTATTGATGCAGAAGTAATCAATATTCATACGATCAAACCTCTGGATGAAGAGCTGGTTCTGACTTCTGCCGGAAAAACCGGAAAAGTTGTAACCGTGGAGGAGCATTCTGTGATCGGCGGACTGGGCAGCGCAGTTTGTGATGTACTGAGCGAAAAGCAGCCTACCAGAGTATGCCGTCTTGGTATGAACGATGTGTTTGGTGAGTCGGGAACAGCGTCCGGCCTGTTGGAGAAATACGGACTGGACGGAAATGGTATTTATGACAAAGTAAAGGCATTTGTGCAGAAATAAATTGGAGAAGGCTATGGAGACGATTGTTTCACCATCGATTTTGGCTGCAGACTTTAATATTCTGGGTGAGCAGATACAGGAAGTGGAAAAATCCGGTGCAAAATATCTTCATATCGATGTGATGGACGGGCTGTTTGTCCCGTCCATATCCTTTGGTATGCCTGTTATCGCATCCATCAGAAAGCAGACGAAGCTGTTTTTTGATGTGCATCTGATGATTGTGGAACCGATCCGGTATGTGGAGGAGTTTGCCGGTCTGGGGGCGGACCTGATCACCATTCATCTGGAAGCGGCTACCGGGCATGTGGAGGAGACGTTGGATAAGATTCATACTCTGGGCTGTAAAACGGGGCTTTCCATCAAACCGGCCACGCCGGTATCAGAGCTGGAGCCGTACCTGGATAAGACGGATATGATACTGATTATGACAGTGGAGCCGGGATTTGGCGGACAGAAATATATTTCAGCATCCACGGAAAAGATCCGTGAAACAAGAAGGCTTTTAAAGCAGCATGGGCTGGAAGTGGATGTACAGGTGGACGGCGGCATTACAGTGGATAATGTATCTCTTGTGAAAGAGGCGGGAGCCAATGTGATCGTGGCGGGGAGTGCTGTTTTCAGAGGCGATATCAGAGAAAATGTGCGCACGCTGCTGGAACGGGGGACACTTTCCTGAAGGCGGATGGCAATGGGCTGGCTGGCGGTTCTTTGTACGGTTTTGCAGAAATTTCCGGAATTGACAAGACTTTCCGAGTATGCTAATCTAGGAAATAATCGAAAAGTGTGAAAGCATTGACAAAGAGCGCAGGCAGCTACTGAGATCTGCTTTAAAACAGATGAAAAGAAGTGGTAACACGTGAATTACGTCTTCTTATCTTATGGGTAAGAAGGCGTTTTTTTAGGAAAGGAAAACGGCTATGAGCAAAGGAAAGTATTATATTACAACAGCCATTGCCTATACTTCAGGCAAGCCTCACATCGGGAACAGCTATGAAATCGTACTGGCTGACAGCATTGCCAGATTCAAAAGAAAAGAAGGATACGATGTATATTTTCAGACCGGTACGGATGAACATGGTCAGAAGATCGAACTGAAGGCACAGGAAGCGGGTATTACACCAAAAGAGTTTGTGGACGATGTGGTAGGAACGATCAGAGGATTGTGGGATCTGATGGATACCTCTTATGATAAATTTGTCCGGACAACAGATACAGCGCATGAAAAACAGGTACAGAAAATTTTCAAACGACTGTATGACCAGGGTGATATTTACAAAGGCTCTTATGAAGGACTTTACTGCACACCCTGTGAATCTTTCTGGACAGAGGCGCAGCTTGTGGACGGTAAATGCCCCGATTGCGGCAGAGAGGTGAAGCCGGCCAAAGAAGAAGCCTATTTCTTTAAAATGAGCAAATATGCGGACAGGCTGATTGCACATATTAACAGCCATCCGGAATTTATACAGCCTGTGTCCAGGAAAAACGAAATGATGAACAATTTTCTGCTTCCGGGACTGCAGGATCTGTGCGTTTCCCGCAGCTCGTTTACCTGGGGGATTCCGGTGGACTTTGATAACAGGCATGTGGTTTATGTATGGCTGGACGCCCTGACCAACTATATCACAGGCATTGGCTATGACTGCGATGGCGGCAGTACAGAGCAGTATCACAAATATTGGCCGGCAGACTTGCATCTGATTGGAAAAGATATCATCCGTTTTCATACGATTTACTGGCCTATTTTTCTGATGGCGCTTGGAGAAGAGCTGCCGAAGCAGATTTTCGGGCATCCCTGGCTGCTGCAGGGCGACGGAAAGATGAGCAAATCAAAGGGCAATGTGATCTATGCGGACGATCTGGTGGATTTCTTCGGTGTGGATGCGGTCCGCTATTTTGTGCTGCATGAGATGCCGTTTGAAAATGACGGTGTGATTTCCTGGGAGCTGATGGTGGAACGGCTGAATTCGGATCTGGCCAATACCCTGGGCAATCTGGTGAACCGTACCATCTCTATGAGCAATAAATATTTTGGAGGCATCGTTTCTGACAAAGGTGTCTGCGCCGATGTGGATGCGGATTTAAAGGCGGTGGCATGTACTGCGCTGGCAAAGGTCAGCGCCAAAATGGAAAACCTGCGTGTGGCGGATGCGATTTCCGAAATTTTTGTGCTGTTTAAACGTTGTAATAAATATATTGATGAAACAGAACCCTGGATACTGGCTAAGGATGAGGCTAAAAAGGATCGTCTTGCCACAGTGCTGTACAATCTGGTGGAAGGCATTGTAATCGGTGCATCGCTGCTGGAGCCGTTTATGCCCGGCAGTGCACAGAGGATTGTGGATCAGCTTCATACCTCTCTGCGGGGGTTTGACCGTCTGGAGGAGTTCGGATTGTATCCATCGGGCAGTCATGTTACCGAAAAGCCGGAGATCCTGTTCGCCAGACTGGATGTGAAAGAGATAGTGGAAAAGGCCGATGCCATGTTCGCAGCAAGGCAGCAGGGAGAGCGTTCTTTTGAGGATGAAGCTGAGAATGTGATCGAAATAGAAGCAAAACCGGAAATCGAATACAGCGATTTTGATAAACTGCAGTTTCAGGTAGGGGAGATCATTGCCTGCGAAGAGGTGAAGAAGTCTAAAAAGCTGCTTTGCTCCCAGGTCAGGATCGGAAAAGAGATCAGACAGATCGTATCAGGTATCAAGCAGCATTATACGGCAGAAGAGATGGTCGGGAAAAAGGTGATGGTACTGACCAATCTGAAGCCGGCAAAAATGGCAGGTGTGATATCAGAAGGCATGCTTTTATGCGCAGAGGATGCGGAAGGCAATCTGGCTCTTGTGGCACCTGAAAAAGAGATGCCTGCAGGGGCGGAAATCTGCTGATGACGGCAGGCCGTGGTGCGCTGTGGCGCATACGGCCTGTCGCCGTGTGCTTTGCAGGTTACATGTTTTTCCGGGATTATCGTATACTATTCATA